>CAMLOB010000007.1 GCA_946481475.1 uncultured Chlorobiota bacterium
CCGTCTACGCGCGCGTGCGAGCGGTGGGGGCGGCCGCCGCGGTGGCAGCGATGGCGCTCGGCATCGCCTCGCGCGGCCCGATCACGCCGCGGAACGACTCGGTCGGCCTCCCGCAGGTGACCGAAAACGATACGTTCATCGTGGCGGGGGCCACCGATCCGGTCAGGGGGGAGGAACATCTCTACCAGATTCGGGTGCCGTCGGTGCCGGGGGCTGCGATCACCACCAGACGGGATATTGCGGTGGCATTGGGGAGCGTTCTGTACGACCGGATTCTTGAACGGGATTATATCCATGAGGAGATCGAACCGGAACGGTACGACGGTTCCATGCAGATCGCTGCAGGGTATCTGATCCCGATCCTGGTCCGTACCGGACGGGAGTATACCGCAGCCGATAAGGGGGCCCACCACTGGAGACCCGATTGCATTTTCTGGTACAGAGTCACGCCGGAATTCCTGGCTGCCTTGCCGGAAGAGATCGGAGGGGAGATATCAAAGGATCTTGACTATCTCAGGCGACTGGAGCGGAAGCCGAAGGAGGAGAGTATCGAGACGTATGTGGAGCGGGAGATGCCGGAGTTCCGCGAAAGACTGGAGGTTTCCGGAGAATATACGGAAGATCCTTCGCAGACTACCGCCGTCGCCGGAGAACTTCTCTCCGATTTCTGGCGATCCGCCTCCGGAGCCGTCACCAGCTCGATGCTCCTGCCGAATCCGGTCCGTCAGTCGGGAGAATGCTTTGTCCGCTACCACCTGTCCGCCTCCCGATCGGTCTCTCTCGATCTTTACGATGTAAACGGCAAACACGTCCGGACCTTTGCCCGTCCGCGTGAGCGAGCGGCTGGGGAGTACCTGGAAGCTCTCGATGTGAAGGATATGTCTGCCGGCGTCTACCTGCTTGTGATCTCTACCGAGCGGAACGAGCGGGGAGTCCAGCGAATGATTGTGGAATAGCAGGGAAGTTCCGGCGAGAAAACGGGAGCCGTCTTCTCCTCTGTTGTAACTCCACGCCGGAGGTCCGATTCCGCATCGTCGGGCCTCCGGGTAACTGAAATGTGGCCCCCTTCTCTTCAAGGTTTTTTTCAAAAGAAGATTCCGTATTCCGATGACAACCATCGTTCGCATCATTTTGCTTGTTGCTCTCTTTGTTCCGCCGTGCGGAGCAAACGGTCTTTGGGCCCAGACTCCGGAGGTCCGGACGAAGTTCATGTCTTCGTCGACCGTCGACAGTTGCTATGCCTGGCCGGCTGACCGGACAGTGCGCGTGGTGGTGAAGGGGGAGACGGAGAAGCTTGTCGGATATATCGGGCGACAGGGTGGAGAGGTCGTCAGTCGAACGGCGTCGATTGTGACCGCCCTGATGCGGGTCGGCACATTGCGGGAACTGGCGAAGCTGCCGGAAACGGAACTGATTGATCTTGGATGGCGGAAGTTCGAACCGCCGCTGCAACGGAACAGCTCGATCGAAGGGGAGAACGATTCCTCTGTCTCCTACGCTCCTCTTCCTCTGCACGTGGTTCCTCCGGCGGAGCGTCGGTATGCCGTCGAACAGAGCGGGATGGAGGATGTGGCCAACGTCCGGTACCCGCTGCAACGGCGATATGACGGCGAGGGGGTGCTCGTCGGGATTATCGAGAACGGATTGCTCGATTTCCGTCACCCCGATTTCCTCAACGCCGACGGAACATCCCGGTTCGTTTCGATCTGGGACCAGTCGACCGAAGGGAATCCTCCGTCGGGCTACGGTTACGGCAAACTGTGGAGTCCGGAGGATCTGAACCGGGAGATTCGAGGGGAGACGCGGAATTATCGGGAAGGACCGGAAGTCTTTCACGTGACTGCAGTGGCCGGCATTGCTACCGGAAACGGGAACGCCGTCGGAAAATATTGCGGCGTGGCTCCGGCTGCCCGGCTCGTCCACGTCGATATGCTCCCCTCCTCCGCGAACATGATCGATGCCCTCCACTACATTTACAGTGTTGCCGATTCGCTCGGTCTCCCCTGCGTTGTGGCGATGGCCTACGAAGTTGCGCAGGATTATTGCGACGGAGCCGACCCGGCCTCGATCGCCGTCACCGAAATGGTGAGCGAAAAGCCGGGGAGAATCTTCGTCGCCGCTGCGGGGAACAACTCCCATATCCGGCGGCATTATCAGGTCACGAACGCTGCCGGAGAGAAACGTGAGATCTGGCTCCGCTGCATTCCGTCGCTGGCCTACTTCGATCCCGATCCGGTCTATCACCACTATGCCCTCCTGCCGACCGATACCGGGAAGTCTGTTCGTCTCCGGTTCGGCGTTGCCCTGTACGACGACGAAGACCGGGTGCCGGTCCGGGGGGAGATGATCCCCTTCAGTGCCCGACTCGATATATCGTCGCTGCTGCGCAACGGGCCGACTCTTCTTGCCGTGACAGGTGGGATGCCTGCCGATACGCTCTACACGATCATGCCGCATCTGCATCGTCGGAGCGATTCGACGTTCGGACTGGACCTTGCGATCCGGGACCGGACCGGGGGGATGTACGGCAAGGATGGACTTCACACGTTGCTGCGAATTGAAGTTGAAGGAGAAGGGAGTTACGAGGGGTGGAATCAGTTCTTCCTGATGGATGCCGACTATCTGAAGGATCGGTCGATCTTCCCTCCGGATATCCTTCATGCCGATCACTTCAACACCGTCAACGCTCCGGCAAACGCCGAGGGAGGAATCTCCGTCGGTTGCTTCTGGAATCGTGTCGACTTCGTCGATGTCGAGGGACGTCCGTTCCGCTATCCGCCGTCGGCTCTGCGGGACGACGATGAACCCCCTCCACTTCCGGGATATCTGATGCACACGACCCAGACCGGTATCTGCCGGGACGGTCGATGTCTGCCGACGGCTCTTGCTCCCGGCAACGGTGTTCCTACTGCAATCCCCCTTGCGATGCGGGGAATGAATGATTCGCTCTTTCCGATTCTTGATGGAGGGCTGCACACCGTCTTCACCGGTACCAGTTCAGCCACGCCGGTGTTGTGTGGTGCTGCGGCCCTCTATCTTCAGAAATATCCGACCGCAACCGCCGGGGAGTTCCGGCAGGCGTTGATGGAGACATCCTACGGCGACGTTTATACCGGAACGGTTCCGAACGAACGGGCGGGATACGGGAAGATCGACATCTTCCGGCTCCTCTGCGGTGAGGATTGCGAGAAGATCGAACATGCGGGATGGTAGAGAGCATTGGAACCGTCGTCTGCGGATCGGGCGATTATCACGTAATAGAGTCGGTACCTGAAATGTGATGGAAGGAAAGAATATCCCTTGGTGCTTCTTTGTGCCCTTCGTGTCCGCCGCGGCGGATGGTGGTTATTCCCTCATCGCTGAGGTCTCTTGAAACGCCATGCGCTCCCATCACATCCGAACCGCTACCTTATTACGGAGAAGAGTCGGGAGAGATGGTGATGAATCGATCCTGCCGATGCAGGGAGTGGGGACCGTTCTCCCGGCGGTAAGAATCTCAACATTTTCGGCTTTGTTCATTCTGCGGAATCGGGCAGTTTTGTGCCGTTGAAGTTCTTCCAGACAGCACCAAACAGAGCAGGAAATCATTCATGCAGATCAGATCAAGCCGTCCGGCTGTGCCGATCCTTTTTCTTCTCTCCATTCTTCTCGGCGGATGTTCCCTTCTTCAGGGACTCAACGGAAAAAAAGGGGAACCCCCTTCAGGTCCGGATGCTACTCCCCCTCCGGGATATGCGCCGATCTACATGCAACGGATCGGTTCGTTCTCCCCCGATGCCGGCAACGCCGCCCTGCAGATCACCCGCGTCGATATTGCCAACCCGACAAGCATCAGGATCTATGCCCACATCCTCGATTCCGGCGGCACCTATCTGAGCGGAGCGCTCGGCGGAGGCTGGCGGAAGTGGTGGTGCGAGATTCGGGATGAGATTGCCGGCAAGTCCGTTGCGGTGACCGATTACACGGTGCGCGAGGTGACCGAGACCGAACCCCGGCCCCACGCGATTGCGCTGGTGATGGACCACAGCGGATCGATGGGGGAAGCCCGTGCCCGGGCCGTGCAGAATGCGGCCGGAGAATTGATCGCAAAGAAGAGAGCCGAGGATGCCCTGGCCTTCGTCAAGTACGACGGCTCGGTCCTCGTCGAGGTGCCGCTGACGAACAATGCCGCGAGTCTGCAGTCGGGGTTGCGGAGGACCGGGCTGACCGGCTTCGGCGGACTGACGGCGATCGGGGACGGATTGCAGGCCGGGATCGGACAGGTGATCTCTTCCGGGGCGGAGCGGAAAGTGGTCATCATCTTTACCGACGGACTCGACAACAGTTCCACCGTTTCGCGCGACTCGGTGATCGCCGCCGCCCGTCGTGCAGGCGTTGTGATCTGCGCGGTCGATTTCGGCGAGAACACCAATCCCGACTACCTGCAGACCGTTGCCCGGGAGACCGGCGGCAGCTACTACAAAATCTATCAGACAAGCGAGTTCGATCTGGTCTTCGAGGATATTTACCGACGCCTGCGGAACTCCTACGTGATCGAGTTCTCGCCGAAGACCTACGGACTCCACAACATCACGATGAAGCTCTGTCTGGACCGGGATTCGGTCGTCACGACCGCCGTATACGACAACACGCCGAGCCCCGGAACCATCGCTCTGCTGAATGTTTACTTCGATGTCGGCAAGTCCGATCTGAAATCGGAATCCGGACCGGCTCTCGAAAATGTGATGAGTCTGATGGATGCCTATCCGGGGCTGAAGATCGAACTGCGTGGACACACCGACTCCACCAACAGCACAGGTGATCCGGATTTCAACCGGAAGCTTTCGCAACGCCGCGCCGACGCCGTGCGGGATGAACTGGTGAAGCGGGGGATTCCCTCCGACCGCATCCGGGCGGTCGGCTTCGGCGAGGCGCAGCCGGTGGCCGACAACACGACGGCCGAGGGGCGGGCGAAGAACCGGCGGACGGAGTTTATGATTCTGCAACGGTAAAGTTGCCGGACAAGGGTGTCATGGTGTCCTTCATCTCCGGCATCATTCTCCCGGCGATCGTAAGGAATCACACCTGCCGGTTCCGGTCCGTGCGCGGCTTCCTTTTCTTCCCGTATCTTCGCCTCCGCGGCGGTTTGTCCGGACCGCGGGGAATCGGGAGAACGGAAGGAGCATTGCAGGAATCCATGGCAAAACGAACGAAGAACGACAGGGCGTTGCGGTTCTACCACGAGGTGCTGGGGCTTGAGCGCCTCCACTACGGGTTGTGGGATCCGGAGGATCCGCAGACGATTGCCGGACTGAAAGGGGCGCAGGAGCGATATGAACGGCATCTGATCGACCTGATCCCCAAGGGGGCCGAAAGCGTTCTGGATATCGGCTGCGGAACCGGTGTGATGAGCCGGGGATTGCTGGAGCGGGGATACCGGGCCGAAGGACTCTCCCCCGACGTCAACCAGCGCGAGCCCTTTCTGGAGAAGACCGGCGGCGCCCCCTTTCACTTCTGCTGCTTCGAGGAGTTCGAGCCGGAAAAGCGATACGATTGTCTGATGCTGAGCGAGTCGGCGCAGTATATTCCTCTTCCCGATCTCTTCCAGGTTGCCGACCGCGCTCTGGCCCCGGGCGGCCGGATCGTCCTGGCCGACTACTTCGTCAAGGATGAAGCCGACGGACCGATGGCCAAGAGCGGACACCGGATCGGCCGCTTCGACCGGCTTGCCGTCGAGAACGGGTTCCGGGTTCTTTACGAAGAGGACATTACCGACCGGACCACGCCGACGCTCGATCTGGCCCGGAGCGCCATCGACCGCTACATCTTCCCCTCGCTGAGCATTGCCACCGAAAAGATTCGTCTCCGCCGACCCCGCACCGTCCGGCTGGTACGCTGGTTCTTCCGCAAGAAAATCGCATCGCTCAAAGGAGAGATGGCCCTTCTCGACTCCGCCGAGTTCGCCCGCTGCAAGAGGTACCGGGTGATGGTGTTGGGGAGGGAGGGGGAGTAGAGGAACGGATGAACGGACCCCGGATCACTCATCCTCCGGATCGGCCTCGACAACTCTTCCGGCCCGCACCAGACTCAACGGCCAGCCTCCGCCGACGATGTCGAATACGGTTCCCTGTTCTGATCGGATGTTCACTCCCTCCACTTCCACAATCAAATCCGATACTCCCATATCGATGGGCTGTATGTATTGAAGGCCATCCGATTGGTAGAGAACCTCTGAAACGGGACTTCCGCTCCCTATGAGACAACCGTGATAGAGAGATGCCGTGTCGTGCGATGCAAGCAGGGGGCGTGCCTTCTCCGCAAACATTGCGCTGTCGAGCAATCGAAGTCCGCAGAGAGCGTAGAGTTTCCCCGCTGCGTATCCCCGTTCGTAAAGATCGAGAAAAGCATCTTCGGCATCCTCCTGCTGCAGAACCACATAGAAGGCGAGAGATTGTACGGAAGGATTCCCTCCCAGACCGACTGATCCCGATGCAAACAACTCCGTGTTCAGCAGGATATGAAAGGCCGTGTCGCGAGACCAGGGGGGACCGAAGTTGAAGCGGCGTTGGTAGCCTTTCGATGTGTCGCCATCCCGCTTCTGTTCCTGTGCGATGCGACTATGCCACGGTTCCGGTTGTGAGTGCGGCTCGGAGGTGCGGAGAAAAACTGTGAGGAGAAGGAGGAAGAACAGAACCCATATATCCAGAAACCAGGTGATAACGGATGTAAGAGGCTTCATAGTCTCTGGTCATTGACTGAGTGATAAAAATGAACTGCATGTATTCCTGTTCGGAAGACTTTTCCCGATCAACCGAATCCTGATCTTTGTGAATTCTTTGTGTCCTTTGTGACTTGGTGGTGTTTTACCACAAAGTCACAATCCGCCGCGGCGGACACAAAAAAGCCACCAAGGGAATACTTGAAAACGCTCATTCAATTGCCGCTACGCTCTCCGGCAACTCGCTCTTCAACTGCGTCAAGAACTCCTCAAGGAAGCGGACGCGCCGGAGCGCTTCGCGTCGT
Source organism: uncultured Chlorobiota bacterium (assembly GCA_946481475.1). The sequence continues at coordinate 7,003 of CAMLOB010000007.1, forward strand.
CCCGCCTCGGTCTGCATCGTCTCCGGCAGTCTGAAGAGCTTCACGTAGAAGTGATCGATTGCGCTCCTGCCGTCGTCCGGTTCCCGGTCTGCGCAGAACGGGTCTTCGCGGTTGTAGAGCGACAGTCCCATCCGCTCGCCGGTCATCAGACACCGGGCCAGACCGACCGCGCCGAGAGCGTCCAGGCGGTCGGCGTCCTGCACGACTTTTGCTTCGATTGTCACGGGGGGAATGCCGGCCGAGAAGCTGTGGGCTTCGATTGCGTGGCGGATCGGATCGATCAATTCCTCCGGGTAGCCGATCTCCCGAAGGAACGCACCGGCCCGTTCCGCCGCCAGCCGTGAAGCCCGGGAGCGGTCGGGAGAATTCTTCTCCACCATCACGCAATCGTGTAGCCACGCCGCCGGTATGGCGATCTCCGGTCTCGCCCCTTCCTCCCCGCCGATCCGTCGCGTTGCCGCCACCACCCGCTCGATGTGGTCGAGTCCGTGCGACGGATCCGTGAAGTTCTGATCCCGAAGGAACTGCTCGAATTGCTTCTCCCGTTCTTCAATGCTCAGCGAATCGATCGCGATAGTCTCGTGCATCTCTCGTTGTTGTGCTACTGGATATACTGATTCCACTTTCTATTCCTTGATCTTCCACGGCTCTGCCGTCTCCCTTTCGGGATCGAACTGCGACCTCTCGGTGTGGTTGATGTGCATACCGTAGATGTGAAGCGAAACGTTGATTCCGTCACTCCGGTTCTCGATACTGTGGATCGTACGAGGCATCAGCACCAGAGAGCTTCCGGGCGTCAGGATAATCTCCGACTCCTTCTCGACCCTTGCACGCCCGGGTTGCGAGCCGTCGTCCGTCCGACGCCAGAACGTGTTGATCTCCTCCCCCTCGATTCCGGCGATCACGCCCCACGTGCCGTGATCGTGCGGCGGCGTGATCCGTCCGGGAAGCCAGGTCAGAATTGCGGCGACAAGCGTGTGATCCGGTTCTTCGTGGAGCAGATCGAAACCGAATCCCTGTTCGGGATCGGGTGTCTTCCGCTCTCTTTTTCCGAGTTCATCCGACATCGCCAGACGTTCGGCAAGAGGACGGACGGAGGCGATGACGGCTTTCGCTTCGCTCTCCCGATGCGTGATATTTCTCAGCGCCTCAATACATTCGGCTACGGTAAAGGATCGGGGCATGGTTGTTTGAGTTCATAGAGTTGAGAGTGTAAGAGTCGATATCTCTACCGGCTGATAGCTCATAGCTCAAGGCTGATAGCTCATAGCTGCCCCTCAAATCCCACTGCTGATTGCTGAAAAGGATCAGGGCATGGTTGTCTGAGTTCATAGAGTTCTTGGAGTTCATAGAGTTGAGAGTGTAAGAGTCGATACCTCTACCGGCTGATAGCTCATAGCTCAAGGCTGATAGCTCATAGCTCAAGGCTGATAGCTCAAGGCTGCCCCTCAAATCCCACTGCTGATTGCTGAAAGCCGACTACTCATACACCCTGATCGTCGGCACTCCGTTTGAATCTACAACAACGACATCGATTACTTTAACGGAAAAGACGGTTCGATACGGTGACTTCCCGTCATATGCCCCGAACACTTTTCTGATCGAATCGGCGGCGGCGGCTATGCCGTCTGTAAAACCATGAAGTTGTCCCTGTTCCCGCTCGTCCGCCAGCATCGCCGAAACGACGGGAAGTGCGATTCCGGTCGTAACGATCATGCCGATGAGAATGCCGAGAAGAAGAGGTTTTGAGGTAGTAGAGTTTATAGAGTTCATAGAGTTGAGAGTGTGAGAGTCGGAAGTCGACACCTCTACCGGCTGAAAGCTCAAAGCTGACAGCTCAATGCGCAAATCTCACCCCCATCTCCACCCGGAATCATGCAAGGAGCAAAGACGCAAAGCTCAAAGCTGACCGCTCAAAGCTGACCGCTCAAAGCTCACCGCTCACAGCTCACAGCTCACCGCTCAAAGCTCAACCCCACCACCCCAATGTAACCTATCCTCCCCTCACGTCTCCTCCTCTCTGCAGGCGTATGGAACCGAAGACCGACAATCATGTCATCCGAACTGAATCGACAAGTATACAAAACCGGCCCGGAGAAACAGGAGGAGTTCCTTCTCCTGCTGAATCCGGTCTACACACAACTGGAACGCTACTGTCTGGCTGTGGAGCGGGATCGGGAGCGGGCGTATGACCTGATCGGCGAGACGATTCTTCGCGCATACGAGAACTTCGGCCGGCTTCGCGACGAAAAGGCATTCCTCTCCTGGCTTTTCACCACTGCGAGTCGTTTGCAACAAAGATGGAGTTTGCGAAGAAGGCTCTTCGGAGACTACGATGAGCATCTGGCGGCGAAACTTCATGCGGATATCCCGCAGCCCGATGCATCGGCCGATACCGACATCCTCTACGAAGCCCTTGCAAAACTTCCGAGAAAAGAACGGGAGGCGGTGGTCCTCTTCGAAATCAACGATCTGACGCTGAAGGAGATACTCGCAATCCAGGGGGGCTCCCTCTCCGCCCTGAAGGTCCGCCTCCATCGCGGACGCAAACGCCTGGCCCGACTTCTCGGCGTGGAAGAGGAGTCGCTCCCGGAAACCGACAGTGAACCGAACAGTGAACGCAACAACGGTGTGATGATTCTGCCATGAATTCCTTGAAAGACCATATCGCCAAAGGGAAGAACCGTTCCCGGTCGGTCTCCGAAATGGAACTCCGCCGATTCCTCGCAGCGAATATCGGAAAACCCGCGCGCCTGAATAGAACTCAAAAACAATTCAAATGGAGTACAGCTATGAAAACGGTCCTGATACTTGGCATTCTCGGATTGCTGGGGGGAAGTATACTGCAGATACCTTCCGCAGATGAAAAGGAGGGAAGGGAGAGAGAGTATGGCGCGGCGGGGGCGGAGCAGTCCGATTCGACCCGTCGTGTAGAGGTAGGAGGAGAAATTCCCGACTTCGAATTGGTAGTGCTGGGAGAGGAAGAAAAGGAGGGAAGCGGCAAGGTCGTTTCAAAGACTTCAATGAAGGGGAAGTATTATCTGATTGATTTCTGGGCCACGTGGTGCGGGCCGTGTATCAATGAGATGGATCAACTTCACAGGGTCTACGAGAAATTCGGCGGAGATCGTTTCCAGATACTCAGTCTCTCTTTCGACGAGACACCCGACAAGGTGGAACATTTCCGGAAGACGAAGTGGGAGATGCCCTGGCTCCACACGATAGTGAAAGGAGGGACGGGAAGCGATCTCGCGGCACGTCTGGAAGTGCGTGATATTCCGAAGCCGATCCTGGTCGATCCGAACGGCATCATCATTGCGCTCGACGCAGACCTGCGGGGCGAACGTCTGGAGCAGACACTTGCCCGGCACCTCGGCGATGAACAGGTAAACAGGTAAACAGCGTGTGCTGACGGAATCTGCAACGGGCGTGGGAAACGCCCATGCCCGTTGCATGGAGAAGCCCCCCCATTGTTCCGTTTGTCTGAAGAAGCGGATTCTTTCTTCTTGACTTTGTCGTGAGAATTCAAGAAGTTATTCCTTCCTCTCCGACATCCGTTCGGAATCTGCAAGAACATGAACCTGAGGTCCATCATGAAGAACCTGACATCACGTCCCGCTCTCCTTGTCGCTCTCACAGCCTTTCTGCTGCCGACGCTTGTCGGTGCAAAGACCACGATCAAGGGAAAAATTTCCGACGGAGAGGGGAATCCGCCGATCCTGGCTCACGTCCATCTCTTTCCGCTGGACGGAGATTTCGGCACAAAGCCGCTGAAGACGGTGGAGGTCGGCTCCGACGGAAGCTACAAGCTGACGATAGACGATCCGGGCTACTACCGGGTGGCGGTGACTGCGGTCGATCATGATTATGTCTCGGTTCCGGTCATTGTCGGCAAGGATGATGCGATGATGAAACTCGACATCGCCCCGGCCTTCCTGCGCTACAACCGGGCGCCGGAGGAACTGCAGATCATCGGAAGCTGGAACGATTTCGACTTCGCGAAAGCCGAGTCGATGACCGGAGAGAAGGACGGCAGTTTCTCCTATACGGTCAAAACGGTCAGACACTCGATCTCCTACCAGATTCTCAATCTTGTCGAGACCTCAAACGGAGGTATGCGAAGTGTGAATGTTCCGGGGTCGGCGAAGTATGTGTATGATGGAGGGGGGGATTACCGCTCGGTAATCAACGTGAAGCCGGGGAAGGTGACGATCCGGTTCAATCCGGCCGATCTCCCTGCGCGGGATGTCGGCTACGAGCCGATGGTGCAATTCGACGATCCGGTCCACGCACAGCTCCGGGAGATCGACTACGCCTACCGGACAACCAACGATCAGTTCATGTATGCCGCAATGAAGGCGCGGGCGGAGGAGAGCGATATCAGTCCGGCGGAGATCTGGATGCCCTTTGTGCAGATCGCAGAAGAATTTATGGCGAAGGAGCATCCGGAGACCGTCAGACAGTTCGCTGCGCTGAACCTTGCCCGGATTATCCGCTATGTGCGGACTCCGGAACATCCGGTCGCTTCGGATGAGACGATGGCGATGTTGAAAAGTCTCCTTCCGGCCGATGCGGAAATCTGGAGCGTGGAGCCGGGAATGGCGTCGACCATCGTCTCGTTCGGCGATGAGAGTAAAACGGAGGCTGTCCTTGAACTGGTCGAGAAGAATCCGGACAGGAAGGTCCGGGCCATTGCTCTCTCCCATCTGGTGATGATCCACGACGGGAAAGGAGAGAAGAGGAAGGCGAAGAAGTATTACGAGATGCTGGAAGATGACTTCAGCGATATAGAGGAGGTCGCCTATGTGCTGACGCAGTACGATCCGGATCGGCGGGTTCAGACCGGCAGGGAAGTTCCCGATTTCGAGGTGACGCTGATGGGGTCTGCGGAGACCGGAAGTTCCGCCGGTGTCGTCTCGAAGGCTTCGATGAAGGGGAAATATTATCTGATCGATTTCTGGGCTACCTGGTGCGGTCCGTGTATCGGCGAACTCCCCTCGCTTCACAAGGCCTACGAACGATTTCGGGGTGAGAACTTTGAAGTGCTCAGTCTTTCATTTGATGCAGCTCCCGACAATGTGAAAATATTCCGGGAGACGAAGTGGGAGATGCCCTGGCTGCACGCCTTTGTCGACGGGAGCTTCAACAGCGATCTGGCAAAGCGATTTGAGGTGATGGGAATTCCGAAGCCGGTGCTCGTCGATCCGAACGGCGTGATCGTTGCGGTCGAGTCCGATCTGCGGGGAGCAGCATTGGAGAAGACGCTCGAACGATTTCTGGGAGATGGGCAGGTGGCGCGGTAAATTTCAATTGACGATTTTTGAATGTCGAATGGGGAGAGCAAAGAGGGTAGAGGGGTGAGCCGTGAGCTATGAGCTATCAGCTATCAGCAGTGAGCTGTTCGTTGTGTGCTTTTCGTCCGCCGCGGCGGATTGCGTGAGGACTGGGGGGAGTCAGTGATGAGCTGTGAGCCGTGAGCTTTCATCTATGGAAGAGGGTGTTTGTTTTTCGCCGATCGACATTCGAAAATCGCCGATTGAAAATCCGCACGTTTGCCATTGTCTGTGGTGTGTCTGCATAGGGGCAAGGTTTTTGCAGGGGCAAAGGTTTTTGCCCCCTACAGGTTCCTGCACTCATACACCCTTTCACTCATCCACTCCCCATATACTCCTGCAGGATAATCGCCGCCGCCCACGCATCGGTCATCCCCTTCTCCCGTCGCTTCGATTTCCTGACCCCCGCCTCCACCATCCGTTCCACCGCCTTGCGTGAACTGAGCGCTTCGTCCCACTCGATGACGTTGCAGGAAAGAACGTTCCGCAATTTCTCCGCAAAGTTCTTTGCCCGTCGTGTCGACTCGGTCTCCTCGCCGCGCAGACCGTGGGGAACGCCGACGACAACCTGTCCGATCTCTTCGGATTCGACAATGGCGGCGATCTCACCGACCACCTGTCGGGAATACTGCAGAACGCGATAGGGGCGGACGGTGATCCCGAGTTCATCGGAGATCGCCAGTCCGACCCGGGCCGTTCCGTAATCGATACCGAGTGAACGCATGATGAATACCCTGTCGCTGTCACGTTAAAAAAACGAAGCCCGAACCTGAAGGTCCGGGCTTCAATGAAAATACGGTTCCGGATACTGTTTCCGGAATTGTCTTAGTCAAAGAACCACTCGACGCCGGCATGTCCGTTGAAGATACCGAAGAATGTGGCCGACGGATCGAGACCCAGCTCAAAGAACTGTGCCTGACCGAAGACGCCGATGCTCGGAGTCAGGTAATATTCAAGACCGAACGAAGCGCCGAGCGACGTCGAGGTGCTGCTTCCTGCTCCGGCATCCGCCGAGAAGATGGTTGCACCGACCATGAAGTACGGATTGACATCTCCTTCCAGAAGGAACTTGACGTATGGAGAAAGGCTGATCGACGTGACGGTAAAATCTCCCTGCTGCAGACCGAGAACACCTCCAAGCTGCAGACTCGGGCTGAGTGCATACTGGGCACCGAGGCCGTGCGTGCCGGCCTGAATGCCAAACTGCCCGTCAGGCGCTGTGCTCCCCTGTGCGAACGACGGTGTTGTCCAGAGTACAAATGCTGCCGGAAGCAGCGCCAGCATGACGAGACGGAAACGTTTCATAAAGCGCACCTCAACTTTGTTTGAAGAATTGTGGATTCTGCGCGGGACGGAAGTTCGTTCTGTAGTTCCATTCTGTCCCGACCCGAACAATTCAAACTTACCCTAAATCGGGGGAAAAACAATGGATAATTCTTGTATGCGAGGGGTGTCCGGCCACTTGGTCCCAGCGGTGCGGGAGGGCTTCCCGAAGGGGTAATTATGTCCTCTGTACACGTGGTTCGGCTTGCCGTGCGGATATGTGCCCGGCAGACCGGAAAGGGAGGGGGAGGCGGTTTCGGATGATCGTTCGAGCCTGTCCGTCCGCAGCTTGCGTTTTGTTGCCGTCGCAGTAAATTGCTCCTCCTGAATCCGGATGAACAACACATTATGATCTCTTTATCCTCTCGCCCGACCCTGCGCCGGGCGATTCTTCCGGCGGCCTTTGTCGTCGCTTTCCTGACGCTTGATTCCACACATCTCAATGCCCAGAACGATTCGCTGGAGAGGACGCTTCTCTGGCGTATCGAAGGGAACGGTCTGGAACAGCCCTCCTATCTGTACGGCACGTTTCACACGCAAAAGCCTGTGGCGTTCGACTTCGGCGACTCGGTCCTTCCGGCACTTCTTTCCTGCCGGACCGCCGCCTTTGAATTGCACGTCGACTCCATGTCGTCGGAAGTTTTCCGGCATCTCTTCCAGCCCGATTCGGTGATCGACCTGCAGGAGGTGATGAGCGAGGAAGAGTTTGCACAACTGAACGACCGGTTGATCGCAGAGGTCGGGCTTCCGGCCGAGTTCTTCCGCTATACCGATCCCTCCTTCCTGTTGCTCCTGCTGGACGATATGAATGTGGAGGAACTGGAACCGGAAGACCTGGAAGGACTGAAGGATCTTTTCCGGGAGGACTTTACTGTCGGCGGGTTCGACAAGGAGACCTTTCTGGATGCCTGGCTGTTCCAGACCGCACGGCTGGAGGGGAAGAAGGTGGTGGGACTGGAAACCCTGGCCGAGCAGATTGCCGTCAGCGACACGATCCCGTTGCAGGAACGGATACGGATGCTGACCGAGGTCGTGGATATTGATCCGGTGGAGATGGGAAAGGAGTGGAATCGTCTGGTGGATGCGTATAAAGATGGGGATCTGAACGAGATGCTCCGTCTGTTCGACGAGGCGGAGATGGCCCCCGGTCTCTACTTCAAACTGCTGACCGAACGGAACAGAAACATGGCCGAGCGGATCGCCGCCCTGATGCCGAGCGGATCGGTCTTCACCGCCGTCGGGGCGGCGCACCTTCCGGGAGCCGAAGGACTGATCGCGCTGCTGCGGAAGAAGGGATACCGTGTGGTGCCGGTGATCTCCGAAAAGAACGGAGCGCTGCGAACGTACAAGCGACCGAAGCGGGAGCTGGAGTGGTATGAGACGGTCGATCCGAAAGAGGGACTCCGGTTCCGGACGCCGATTCCTCCGGTCGATTACCCTCTGGAGTATGTCGACGGGGAGAGTGCCGAGCTCCGCCGTCGCTTTGCCGCCGATATTTCCACCGGACTGTACTACCTGATCGTTGAGGAGGAAATTTCTCTGGAGAGCCTGCTGGCGGGCGATCTCTACTCACAGGTTCGGGAACGGTGGTTCGGAGGGTACGGCAATGATCTGTTCGCCTCGGTCTTCTCCACGGAAAGCCGGTTGGCGCGTGAGAAGGAGATCGAGACGAACGGGGTGAAGGGGAGGGAGTTCTCCGGAGTGGACGGCAACGGCGATCTGACGCGGCTCCGGACCTATCAGCGGGGGAACAAGCTCTACTCCTTCGTCAGCTTCGGCGGTATCGGCATGATGAGTTCGCGTGATGATACGCGCTTCATGGAGTCGGTCCGGCTCGATCCCTTGCCCTCCTCGGAGTGGGAAACGGTGCAGTCGGACTTCAGAGTAATATCGATGCCTTCGGGGGTGGTTCACAATACGGTGGAGGAGTGGCGCGGAGGCTATCAGTTCTATACCTCGACCGAGCGTATCTCCTCCATCGACCCGGCAACCGGCATCTGGTACGCCTTCGAGTTCTATTCCATCCCTCCGTGGACGATGCCCCGTATCGATTCATCTCTGGTTTCGGAGATGCTTTACTCGGGGTTCTCTCCGGAACGGGTGCTGAACGAAGAGATGATCGATCTCGGGACGCAGGGGTGGGATGGAGAGGTACGTTTCAACCGGGAGTACCGACTGGAACTGGATTCCGGAGTGGTGGTAACGCGCAGGATCAGACTTGGCGGGCCGGATGTGACGGCTCTGACGGTTGTGGAACCCCCGGGAGTCGACAATCCGGAGGATCGGCAAAGATTTTTTGCCGGGGAAGCCGAGTACGCCGAAATGACGGATCCGAATCCCGAATCCTACCGCCGCAGCTATCCGGACGAAAACTTCTCGGTGATCCTCCGCGAGCCGCTGAACGACAGCAGCGATTACTACGCCTACACCGGCAGAAACCGTTTCCAGGTGGGGGAGTGGTGGGGGAACGCCTCTCGTCTGGCCGTCTGCGAAACCTTTCTTCCGTACTTCACGGCGGAAAGTGAGGATGCCTTCTTCGAGGAGTTTCGGGAAAATCTGAAGACCTACGACGATACGATCGTTGCCGAGAAGATCGTCGAGTCCGGCGGACTTCGCTGGCATGACTATACGGTCGCAATGGGCTATACCGACCGACCCGGCTCGGTCTACCGCGAACGGGCGGCTCTGCACGGGGGGCGTCTTTATCGTCTCCGCTGGTTCCCGCTCGATCCGCAGAAGGATCCGGCGACCGCCGACGAGTTCTTCAACACGTTCGGTCTTCTCCGTCCGCAGCCGGAAGGGGATATCTTCACGCGGAAGACCGAGTTGCTGCTGCGCCATCTCTCCTCACCCGACTCGGCGACGCGGGAACATGCGGTCTCTTTTCTCGGCTACTATAGCTTCCTGGAAGAGGAGCGGGACCTTGTCCGCAAAGCATTGGGGCGGACCTATCCGGACGATACCGACTCGGTAAGCCGGACGATCGAGGGACTCCTGTACGCCTTCGATATCGGACTCGGCGATGAGGACATAAAGTTCCTGAAGGACTTCTATCAAAAACTCCCTTCCTATCACGAATCCCGTTCCACGGTGCTCGGCATTCTCGTTCGTCACCGCTCGCCGGAATCGTTGCGGATCGTCGGCGGATTCCTTGCGGAGGATCCGCCGGAGGTGGCCTATCCCTGGAACGTCTTCGGAGATTTCTATGAGAATATGGAAGGGATAGAGTTCCTCTATCCCGAGATGCTGGAACTGGTCGGCGACGAGGATTGGCAGGATTATATCGTCGGCATCACCAACCTTGCGCTGGACAGCGGCAGGGTGACCCCGGCCGATCTCGGTCCCGGAATTGAACGGCTGCAAAGGGTGGGAGGCGATCTTCTGGATCGCTATCGCAAACCGAACATGCTCTTCTCCGACGGCGAGGAGGTCTGGCCCTGGTCGGTCGATCAGATGATCACGCTGCTCGGGAAACTACCGCCGGATGAAGAGGTGGATCGTCGGCTCGAACGTGCGTTGCGCGACACGAACATGAACGTGAAGCGGGGGGCCGTGATCGCCCTGCTGCGTCACGGCAGACCGGTGGCCGACAGGTGGCTGGAACAGACGGCCGCTGACCGGGGAGAACGGATCAATCTGTGGCGGGGACTTGAAGAGGCCGGAATGATCGAACGTTTTCCGGAAGAGTATCGCAGCCAGGTCTACTTTGCCGAGGGATTGATCTTCTCCGAACTCTACAACTACGAGGAGAATCCGGATGAAATGGAGTACGTGGCCGACAGGGTGATCGAGTGGAACGGAGAGAAGATGCGGGGCTATCTGTTCAGGTGGCGATATGTGTGGGATGATGAGGAGACGCCCTGGTCGATCGCCTTCTGCGTCCAGCCGGAGGATCCGGACCAGATCGGCCTGGACGGATCATCGGTCAGATTTATCTGGGAGTCGGGATGGGAGACGGTCGACGAGCAGTTCCGGGCGTTGATGCAACAGGAGTGGGAGACCGAAGAGTGGGAGTAGAAGGAAGGTTTTCCGGGATCGGTTTTCCGGAACCGATTCGCCTCGCATAACTCCGAACGAACTTTTTCGTCTCCGGGGCGGTTTCCCCTTCGGACTCTATAAGAACCGGAGAGACCGGTTCGATTCCATACCGATACGCCATGAACTTCCCGACCACACGGATCATACAGCGACTCGGGCTTCTTCTGCTCGGAGCAATCATCGCGGGCGCATTGCTGGAGGGGTGCTCGGGAAAACTGATTCCCCGCACTCCTCTCGTTCCGATGGAGACGCCGTATCTCTGGAGCGATACGCTCCACCCCCGGAAGATCATGGTGATCGGCGACCTGCAGCCGACCACATGGTTCGAGTGCGAATTCCTCGGTCGTCCCCAGAACGATTCGGTCCGCAGCCGGATGATCGATGCGGTGGTGCGGAACAGCCCCGACATGCTCCTGTTGCTCGGGGACCAGGTGGGTGAGGGGGAAGAGGGGGAGGAGTGGATCCGGTTCGATTCGCTGATGGCCCCGGTCTGCCGGGCGCAGGTTCCGGTCTATGCCGTTGTCGGCAACCACGACTACGGTCTGATGGGAGTCGAGGGGATTCGTCACTTCCAGGCACGTTTCCCCTACTGCAACGTTCTCCCCCGGATTGTCTGGCTTGCCGATTCGGTGGCGATGATCGTGATGGATTCCAACCTGGGTGCGCTCCCGGAGAGCGTGCTGGATCACCAGATGGAACGGTATCGCCAGGTGCTGGAGATGCTCGACCGGGAACCCTCGGTTCGGGGAGTGATCGTCACGATGCACCATCCTCCTTTTACCAACGCCGGCCTGCCGATCGACGGTCGGGTCCACGACCTGTTTGTTCCCCCCTTCCTCGAAGCGAAGAAGACCATGCTCTTCCTTGCCGGACACATTCACTCCTACGAGCGGTTTGAAATCGGCGGCAAGTCGTTTGTCGTCAGCGGCGGCGGTGGCGGACCGAGGCGGAAGGTCGACGTATCGGACGGACGTTCGGTGAAAGCCGATCAGGTTCCGTTCGGCGAAATGCGGCCCCACCACTATCTGGAGATGGAGGTCACACCGGAGGGCATCCGCTGCAAGATGATGATGCTTGACGGTGAGACGTTCAGGGTGGGAGATCGGTATCTGTTGGGGTATCCGGGGGGAGGATGAACCTTTGTGCTTCTTCGTGCCCTTTGTGTTGAGCCGATCCGGGCGCCGGTCCGGTACCGACTGACAAGTATCGCCGGTCGACTTGTCGCAGGTCAATCCTTTCTCTCCTCCTCCTCCTCAAACCTCCTGAACGCGTGAAGATGCTGCCGGAAATAGTTCTCCGGAAAATCCTCCTCTCCAAGTCCGTATCCCGACGGTTTTCTCTCGCGGGGAAAGAATGCCGTCCCGAAAATCCAGTCCCAGATCGCAAACTTTGTTCCGAAGTTCATGTTGTGCGCGTCGGCGTCGACGGCATGGTGCCAGCGGTGCATTTCCGGTCCGTTGATGATGTATTGCAGGACTCCCGAACGGACGTTGATGTTCGAGTGGATGTACATCCCCCAGACCGCGTCGATCATCCCCTTCAACGCAATCGCTTCCGGCGCGCAGCCCAGAAGAATCAGCGGGGTGAACTCGATTGTCTGGTTCACTAAAATCTCCAGCGAGTGGGAACGCGAACCGCTCAGCCAGTCGACATCCTCGGTGGAGTGGTGCGCCTCGTGCATCCGCCACAGGTAGCGGTTGCTGTGCTGCCGGCGGTGGAACCAGTAGATGTAGAAGTCGTGGAGGATCAGGGAGAAGAGGATCTGTCCCCAGACCGGCCAGCCGGAGAGAATACCGTGCGAGGACATGTCAGTGAGGTTGTCCAGCCACCAGGCGAAACCGAAGATCATCTGCGAGAGAACGAAGCTCTGGATGATCGTGTACATCCCGAGGTCGTTCCAGAAACCCTTGCGGAAGAGGGACTGACCGGTGTTGTAGGGGATGGTCCGTTCCAGCAGAATGAAGAGGAGAGCCGCGATCACAACCCCTCCGGTTGCCAGAATCTCTGCGGTAAAGAAGCCCATCGGTTCGGTGCTCTGTGAACTGGTATGAAAAAGAAGATGAAAAGGAACGGGGAGCGGGACCGACGGATGCCGGTCGCCCTCCCCGTTGAGAAATCGCTTCGTTATGGGCGCACGGTTTCCGGTTCTCCTTCGCGGCCCGCTTCGAGGACGCGACGGAGTTTCTTCCGCGGTCCCTGCTCGCTTTCATAGACCCGCTTGACGCCGTCGCCGAGAGCCAGCTCGATGTCCCGGATGTTGGCTACCAGACGGATCAGTCCTCCCGGCTCGATCGATGCGGCCTGATCGCTCCCCCACATCGCCCGGTCCAGCGTGATGTGCCGCTCTATGAAGTCGGCGCCGAGCGCCACCGCCGCCCAGGTGGTGGCCAGTCCGGTTTCGTGACCGGAGTAGCCGATCGGGACGGTCGGCCAGGCTTTCTTCAGCGTCTCGATCATCCGCAGGTTCAACTCGTGCGGGGGACAGGGATAGGTGGAGGTGGAGTGGGCGATCAGCAGATCCTCGGCGCCGAGCAGTTCCACCGCCGTTCCGATCTCTCCTGCGGTCGACATGCCTGTCGAGATCATCAGGGGACGTCCGGTCTGCCGCATCTTCCGCAGCAGCGCGTGGTCGGTCAGCGAAGCCGATGCGGCCTTGTAGCAGACCGGATCGAACTCCTCAAGGAAGTCGACCGAGGTTTCGTCCCAGGGGGAGGCGAACCAGTCGATCCCCTTCCCCTTGCAGTAGGTGTCGATCTCCCGGTATTCTTCCCGACTGAACTCGACCTTGCGACGGTATTCGATATAGGTCATTCGTCCCCACGGCGTCTCCCGTTCGATGTCCCACTGGTCGTAGGGGACGCACTCTTCCGGCGTTCGCTTCTGAAATTTGACGGCGTCGCATCCGGCCAGAACCGCCGCGTCGATCAGTCGTTTGGCAATGTCGAGCGAGCCGTTGTGGTTGATGCCGATCTCGCCGATGACGTATGTCGGACATCCGGCGCCGACGAGACGGCTCCCGAGTCTGATGAAGTTTGATGACATAGGAAAAGAGAAAGAGATAGTGGTATGGTAAAGAAATCGTTGTTCGTTCGGCACTGGGGGAGATCTACCAGCAGGTCCATCCTCCGTCCACAACCAGATTCGCTCCGGTCATGTAGGCGCTTGCGTCGCTTGCCAGGAAGAGAAGAGATCCCTGATAGTCGGCCGGTCGGGCCATGCGCCCCAGCGGCGTCCGTTCCGAATAGTTCCGGATGAAGTGTTCGTTCTGTCCGTTCTCCACTCCTCCCGGTGAGAGCGTGTTGACCCTGACGCCCCTCTGTCCCCAGTAGGCGGCGAGAAATTTCGTGAAGGAGATGACGCCCCCCTTGGTGATCGGATAGGCGGCCGATTTGAAGAAGGTCTGCGTTCCGTCCGGCGAGGCGTAGAGCGACTGGTTCGGTCCTACAAGTCCGTAAGTGCTGGCGATGTTGATGATGCTCCCGCTCCCTCTGCGGGCCATCTCCGAGCCGAAGATCTGTGCGCAGAGAAATGTGCCGACAAGGTTGACCGAAAGGGAACGTTGCAACAGCTCCACCGGATAGTTCTCGAATTTCGAGAGTTCCCCCGCCGTCGCCGGGTTCTCGAACATGTCGTTGATCGCCGCGTTGTTGACCAGGATGTCGACCCGACCGAAGTCGGAGAGGATCTCCCGACGAACTCCCCGCAGCGAATTCTCGTCGGTGACGTCGGCGGCGATGCCGCGAACCGTCCCGCTGGAGTCGTCCGGCACGGCGAAACGGATCGCCTCGGCCGTCTCGTCGCAGCGGGATTGCGACAGGTCCAGAATGATGACGGCCGCTCCGGCCCCGGCAAGGGCGCGGCAGTGGTTGATCCCCAGCAGGCCTGTTCCCCCCGTCACAACGGCGACGCGACCGGAAAGGTCGAAGAGTCGGGGGAGTGCGGAGTCGGTCGTCGGGAGAGCCTCGGGGATTCCATTCCGGTCGAGGTTGTTCGGATGGTCGAGTTGTGCTGCGTCGCTCATGTTCATGCGGTCCTGTGCGTTGGTTATCTGGCGGCGCCCCCTCCATCGATACTGTCGAAGAGTCGCACCACGTCGTTGTAGTCGATGTTTACCTTCTGAAGGGAGCCCCCCTCAACCAGATGGATCGCCCCGCTCCGCCTGTCGTAGATCAGGTGAGCCGCCGGTTCCTGCGGGTTGTAGAGAAGCCGGACGGTATCTCCCGTCCGGTAGACTCCCGGTTTTGTGGCGAACTGCGTCCTGTACGTTCTCCCTTCGACGACATAGTGGCCGTCGTAAAAATCAATCGTCTCGGTTCGCTTGTTCTTTCGCACCTTCCTCCGCTCGACTCGTGTGATCGTCGCCCTGCCCGGCGTGTAGATCCTCGCTATCGAGGGATAGTGCTGCGCCTGGTTCCAGATGAGACTCAGAGTGATGCCGGTGAAGATCACGACGGCAATCACCACGATGTGCCGGTTGCGGTTCGGAAGAGAACGGTTGTCCTTCATTGCGACTTCGGATATTCGGTTGTATGGACTGGAGGATATTCGAAGATCAAAATCCGCAATCCGCACCAACCGTTCAACCGGTCGCTCCGGTCTTCGGCGCTACAAACTTCTTTTCGGTTTTGAGTTGAATCCGCTTGTCTTTCGGATCACCGGTTCAACCGGCTCCCCTTTCAAGGCGGAGCGGAGGTCTCCCCGCTCGATTCCTGCTTTCAGAATCCCCAGTACCTCGCGGTATGTCTCCAGTGTGTAGACGATGTCCCCGTCGGTGTGGGAGTAGCTGAGGTTGTGGAAGCCGGACCAGAGAATTCCCCGCCTGATCAGTTCCTGCTGCAGGAAGGATTTCATCAGCAGGGGATCTTCTCCCGCCGGATCGAACTGCACGATGGTCCGGGGATCAAGTCCGACGCAACGGGTGTAGTCC
>CAMLOB010000008.1 GCA_946481475.1 uncultured Chlorobiota bacterium
TCCACTCCGGTTGATCCGAGCTCCAGCTCCATCCCATGCTCCGCCAGGGCATGCTGCAGCAACCGGACAGCGGAAGAATCCTTCTCTGTTTCAGAAGATGTGGAGACCAGACGGACCGACTCCAACTGTGCATACGTACCGTTAAGTTCTTCAATCAGCGAAGAGAGCTTGTCCGAAACGGTTCCATTTCCGTCAACCGGAAGCGTCATCAGCCATTCCTGCGTACCGTTGAGCGTGTCGATCCGGTACAACACCGACCGGTACGTCCGTTCCATCACCAGAGGCATTTCGGCCCGCACGGTCCGGATCCTTCCGGTTGAATCCTCGAGAATCAACTCAGCAGAGAGAGGCTTTGATTCCGGTTCCGCACCCGCACCGATCGCCTGCCAGTCCTGCCGTACCGTTCCATCGGTCCCATCGCTTGCAGAGCGGACGATCACCGAATCGCCATACTTCAGCATCACTTCCCACCGGAGCAATCCGGCATCGGCCTGGTAGGCCGGATCGACCTGCACCAACGGGGGAACGACAAACCGATCCACACGCCGGATCACATCCGGTCCGCTGCGCAGATCGATCCTCTTCACCTCCTCCACCAGCAGTGTTGCCCGGTCGATGCGCCTCCCTTCAGCATCGAGCGCATAGAGATCAATCTCTCCGCTCAACCGACTCCGTTGCGGCGGCAGGGTGATCTGCACCGAGGAGGAATCGGAAGGAAGCTCCGGTCTGACAGCGACCGGCGGCGGAGGGACATCGGGCATCGGTTCCGTTTCCCGGTCCTCCCGATGTTCATCGAAGGACTTCAAACGGAGACCTCCCCCCGCCCCCAGACTCCACCCTCGCGGCATTTCATCCGGGAAGGGTGAGAGGAGCGTGTAGAGGAAATCGAGGCCGATGGAGAGATCCATCTTCCGGCTCAGCCGGAAACCCTGCCGGAGCGAAGCGCGAAGATCCAGATGAAACGGAGCGGAAGAGAGCGTGTGGGCGAACGCCACCGAACGACTCCGCTCTCCGTCCGCAAACGTGAAGTCTTCGTTATCGATCAGTTCCTCCCGCTGTTCGGCGGTATGACCGAAGACGAATCCCGATGAAAAGCCGAATCCGACAGCCGTCCATTCGAGAAAGGCGTAGTCAAGCATCAGCTCCGGACCGATACGCCCCCACCTGTCGGTTCGTCTGAAACGACGGTCGAGTGCCACCTCCGTCCCTGCAGCGGCATCAAATGTCCAGAGGGGGAAACCGGGATCGCCCACCGACTCGATGGAATACCCGGTCCAGCCGATCCCTCCGTACAGTCCGATCCGGGAGAAGAGAAACCGGGAGGAAAGAAGTCCCACCTCTCCCCTTGTCCCGATTCCGGTCCCTTCACCGAAGAGACCGCAACCCGGCGAACCGCCATAGAAGGGAATGGCCGAACCTGTCTCTGCATGGGAAACTCCGACGTCGATCACAACTGCGATTCCGGAATGATCCTGCGCGGCCACCATTGCCGGAACCGTCCTCTCCATTCCACCGATCAGAAGAATGAGAAGACCGAGAAAGACCCCGGGTCTTTCTGCGATATCCGGCAGGCATCGGGACATACCGTATCTCACTTGACGACAATCACCTCCACATCCCGCCCTCCCCCCGCCTGCAATTCCAGCAGATAGGTGCCGGGATGAAGGCCGGAGAGAGAAAGTCGATATGACTCTTCGTTTGTATCGACCGGAAGGGAATATCGCCGAACCTCCTCGGCAGACGTTGTGTACAGCGTCAGCATCGGAAGGCTTTGCGGAGGTGTGCTGCAGGAGACGACCAGTTCTTCCGCAGCCGGATTCGGAAACACCTTCAGGGAAACCGGCTTTCCGATCACTCCCACACTTCGCCCGACATCACATCCCTCAAGCCGGACAAGACCGTGACCGGCAATCGGAAGAGGCAACGATCCGAAGTCGGTCCATTCCGCCTCCTCGATCCGGACCGGATTAACCGGATCGCCGGTGGAAAGTCCGCGGAATGTGAGTGTGAAGAGTTTGCCGTCGGGAGCGGAGTTCCCCCCATGATCCCCCTCGACCACAAGCCGTCCGTCCGCCTCATACGCCATGGTCGCCGGACTTCCCGAAAGTTCGCGGGGAAAGAGGGCGAGCGGGGGGATGGAAAAAACGAACCGATAGCGACCGATCTGCGGAGTCAGATCGCCGACCCGGTCGACCGACAACGTCAACCGCACAAACTCTCCGGCCATGCCTGAAACCGTGTCCAGACGGACAGCCGGGACGACTCCGTTCCCTCTGAGCAAGGTCTCTGCGGAAATCACCTGATCGTCTTCAAGAACCACCTTTCCCTGCACGCTCCCCGTTTCGGTTGGTCGGAACGACAGGGAAAGAGAGACCATCCCGTCCGGCAGCACCGATCGGGGATCAGCGGGAGTAATCTCTTCTATCGTATACGCATTCATCCCTTCGTCGAGAACTGAACGAAGGATAAGGAGCGGAGCGATGTCGTCCGTGTTCCGCACAGTCAGCACCGTATCTTTCCGCGTACCGACCGGCACATCGCCGAAATCAATGATCGCCGGGAGACCGAAGCGGGATTTCAATCCTGTTCCCCGCAGGATCACCGGATCTATCGGGATCTCTCCATCATCGATAATGGTCAGGACATCGGTTGCCTCCTTCCTCTCCGTCGGGCAGAAATCGATCCGCACCCTCCGTTCTTCGTCCGGAAGGAGCGAAAAAGGGAGGAGTGCCGCATCCGGAGAAGAGAAGACCTTTCCGTCGGCAAACCGGAATTCCGAAACGGTCAGCGGAAACGTTCCCCGATTGATCACCTTCAGTTGAAGCGAAGAGCAGGTGTCGACACGGGTGGTGGGAAAGATCAGTTCATTTCCATCGACTTCCCCTTGCGGAATACCGGCACAGCCGCCAAGTCCTATCCGGAAGTTTTCCGTTTCGCTCCCTCCGACCACACCTCCGCTCACCACCAGACTGTCGGAAAAACAACCGGTCTCTTCCGGACAGAAGCGAAGGGTAACGAAGTGGGAGTTGCCGGGATCGATGCGGGGAACCACCGTTGCGGTTCGGGAGGAAAGGGAGAAGATCCGAACGGTGGAGCTGAGCGTGATCCCGTCGATACGAACCGGCTGGTCTCCATCATTGAAAATCGGGAAGGTGACCGAATCGCATTTGTCGACGCGGACCGTTCCGGCAAAGATGGTATCGGGAATCACCAGGCCTTCCGTCTGCGCACTCCCTCTCGCAGGAACGAGCATCGTCAGCACCAGCAGCCAGCCTGACAGGAAGTACTTGTACCTGCAGAGCGAATCCGGCAGAGCCGGGAAGAATATTCTTCGCATAACTCCATGACTATCGTGAACCCTCACTATATAAATAATAGCACAAGTGGCCTGCATTCATCACGGTTCCGAAAAAAAATCTTTGCGTGCGTGATGTTTCGCCGGTTGATGTGCTATGGAGGATAGAGGAAGGAGAGAAGAAACTCATGACTGACGTGGACACTGGAAAGAGAATCGCAAAGCGACCGGCATCGGTTGACGACCATGAGTTGTTTGCGCGGTTCATGGAGGGGGATAACATCGCCTTCATGGAATTCTTCGACCGGCACACCTCCCGACTCGGGAAGTACTGTCGCAAGATGGTGGGAGACCAGGGAGAGGCCGAGGACATCCTGCAGGATATGTGGGAGAAGATCATCCGCAGGAGAGAAGAACGGAAGCCGGTTCCTCCGAATCCGGTCGGCATTCTCTACTGGACGGCCCGCAACCTCTGCCTGAACAGGATACGCGACCGGAAGAACCACACCCCGCTCGACGAACTCCCGGAAAAACTCCATCCGGCCGTCCGCCAGGAGTCTCCATCCGATATGGAAGGACTTGTCGTCGCAGCACTGGAACGCCTCCCCCTTCCGCAACGCGAGCCGCTGATCCTGAACGCCTACAGCGGCTACAGTTTCGAGGAGATCGCCGGAATGATGGATGAATCGGTCGGGACGATCAGGACGCGGGCATGGCGGGGACGCAGACAACTGAAGCGACTGATCACCGCATTGATCGAGCTTGATGAGAATAATGAAGGACAGGACATCGACTGACGACCAACACAGACGGAATACATCATGACACGGCAGCAACGGGAACAATTGATCGAACGCTACCTGAGCGGCGGGATGAACGGAGCGGCAGAAGAGGAATTCTTCCTCGAAGTCGCCGTCAACCGCGAACTCCGTCAGGAACTGCGGGCCTATCGGCTTGTGGAACAGGCACTGGCGAATGAAAGCGGTGCGATCACCTCAACCCATACCGCACTGCGGGCACACGTGCAGCAACTTGCGATGCTCTCCGGAAGCGAGGCGACTGTCGGATCGGAAGCGGCGCAGAGCGGATCGGCATCCGGGAGTTCGGCCGGGGGAGGAGGGGTATCCGGAGGCGGGGGGACGTTCTTCAGCGGCGGATTGCTTTCGATCAAGTCCATGCTCGCCCTGGTCATTGCCGTTACCGGTGTGTTTGTCGTCGGTCTCCTTTTCCTTGACTCGCGCAAGGAAGCAGCCGTGCCGCGACAGGAACCGACTGAATCGTTCTCTCCTTCATCCTCTGAGGAAGCGGGGCAACATCCGCTCTTACCGGAACTGCAAGAAGAGAGAGGAATCACCGGTGGCCACCGGGAGATTGCTCTGCCTGAACCTGCAACCAGTGTGGCTACCGGAAAGGAACAAGCGATCCGGCACAACTCCGGCGGGAACGCGACAACAAGTTCCGGATCAACCCCGGCACCCGTCACAGAAGCGAAGCGAACACCTCCCGAACTGGGCCGGGAAACTCACTATCAACACGGACAATCAGACTCACTGAAATTTAACGTCAACATCAATCCAATCAGAAAAAAATAGCGTAGGCCGACTTGTTCCAACCAGGGCCCGGAAGGAGGAAGCGATTCACGTAACACAAACCGGATATCATATCCTTTTAACCCGAGAGAAATCACTATGAAGACAACGCGACATATACTGCCCGGCACACTGCTGCTGGGTCTGCTGGGGACGATCACATTAACCGTAACGGCCCTGGCCCAGACGATCGGCTTTACAACACAGCCCTACGACCCCGCAACGGCCACCGCAGCCTCCGGCGTTGCGGGAACAGCCTACAGCTACGACGCCGACGCCGAGGCAAGCCTCTCCGGCGGCATCAAATACTCTCTGCGCTACGGACCGAACGGCATGACCGTCAATCAGGGGACCGGACTGGTCTCCTGGACCCCTTCGCAGGCCGGGACATACCTTGCGGAGATCAAAGCCGAGCTTGCAAACAATCCGTCGGTCTCGGTCAATCAGTCGTGGGCGATTCTGGTGACCGAGTGCGATGGGGATGCCGTCATCGAAGGGACGGTAGTCGATCAGAACGGAGATCCGGTGACAAGAGGCACGGTAACGGCACAGGTCGTCGGGACCACGCGATCCCCCTTGACCAAGGTAACCGCCGACGTTATCAACGGAGAGTACAGCATGACGGTCGACCGGGCGACCTACGTGCTGCGATTTGACGGGGATCAAATCACGACCAAATGGTATGATAACGCCTGGACATTTGCCGAATCGACTCCCGTCACCACAGTATGCAACGAAACCAGATCGGCAGACTTTCAGGTATATGACTACTCCAATCCCTCCTCCGGTCCAAAGGACATCACAATCTTCGGACGGGTTGTTGATTCGAGGACATCGTTGCCGGTAAAACACTGGCCGGCGGGACTATCCAGGGTTGAGGGGCATGCGATTCCACTCCGGGTTTGGGAATCGACCGATGAACAGTGGCGCCTGCACTTTGCTCCGGCACCGGGGCAGGTGGATTTCACCGCTACAGTGGAAGGTCCGTATGCAGGAGAAAACTCCAGCAGTCTTTACGAAGTTAAAGAACGGTTATCCGAATCCAGTGTCGTGTTTATAGATGCCGGGCACGTGTACGGGAACGACGGCTGGGAAGATGTGTACTCAAGGCAGTTCTACGACTTTGCCCCGAATTTTTTCGAAGCCTCTCCCATCAGGATCGAGAGCGATACTGTGCTGAGAGACATCAACTTCTTTGTCCACATGCCGATATATTCCGAACCGGCAAACAGCAGAAACGATACGTCATTCTCCCGCATTCTCTACTACACTCATTCGAATGTCAAACGGGATCCTCTGAATATCATCAACTCCGGTTTGAAAGGACGGGTGATGGGATCATTCTATGCGTTGCCTGATCCGGCAAGCGCCAGGACCCGAGTCGACATCACACGCTCGGTAGCGGCATTTCGCCGTGATTCAACAGAGTGGCTGCCGGTTACGGTAGGGGCAGGACGTTATCTCGGTTTCTTTATTCCCGAAGACACCAATTTTGTGCCGGGCTTTTATGTCAAGGGTGACAGCGCATCCCTGACCCCGTACGGCGCAACGGTACTCGATACCGACTCGGCAATCGGCACGATCCACATCATCTTCCGGCGTCGCGCGCACAGCTCCGGCACATCGGATATCCGCGGCAACATAGAGGGCATAACGAATGGAACCCGGGAGAAAGGTCATGCTCCGCAAGCGATTCGCCCTCTGACCGGCGCTTTCATCTACGCTCTCGATTCAACCGGCCAGGTCGTTTCCTACACCTTCAGCAACGATGACGGAAGTTATGCTCTGAAGAACCTCGGTAAAGGAACCTATACGGTACACTCAAACAAGATGGGATATGACCTTTCCACTCCTCAGACTCTGGCACTCTCGGGTTCGGGAGAAATCGTCGAAGCGAGCTTCTCTCTGACAAACAACACTCCGTCGAGTGTGCCTGAAGAAGGGACGGCATCCCGGGTCCGCCAGGTTGCCGCCACTGTTCATCCGAATCCGGCAAAGGACGAAATGTTTATCGACTTTGAAGGTTTCGCAGGAACGGCACGTCTGCAAGTCATTTCCACGAAGGGAGAAGAGGTGATGGGGGAAAAGGTGGAAGTGGTGAACGGGGGGAACAGAATCAGACTCGACGTCGGATCGCTGAGAAGCGGATCGTATGTGCTGACGATTACCGGCAATGAATTCCAGAGTACATCCCGTTTCACCATTACCAGATAGCACCCCTCGCCTCTGTCGCCCAGACAGAACAAGCCCGGAGATACCATCCATCTCCGGGCTTGTCGTTTTCTTCAGCGATTGTCGCTGTCGCCGGGGGTAAACACCGGGCGCAAGGTTTTGCGCCCCTACGGTTGCCTATGCACCATTCGACATTCGTCAATCGCAAATCGACATTCATTCCCCCGCCTTCCCCTTCCGTTCGGCCCACTCCCCGGCACTGATCCCCATTCCCTCGGCAGGAATCAAGTCGACAGGTTCGGCAAGAAAGTTCCGATCGTTGTTGAGCGACAACTGCTCGTAGGTCAGTCGGGACGGATCGGAGGAAAGTCCCTGAACAGTCGCCCCTCCGTAGAGATCAACCGAAAGCCGGATCCCCTCTTCGCCTCCCGCCGGTATCTCCACACCTTCCAGTCGCCAGACCCGGTTTGTGGTGCCGGGCTGGATCGGGACGAGAAGTTCAATATCGACGGTGATCGGTTGCGAAGCGTTTTCCACGATGATCGTCGGCTCGGCTCCGCCGAGTCCGCTGTAGCGGAGCCGGGCCGAGACGTCCGGCTCGGCACACCACACGCGGACGTAGCCCCGGTTGTCTCCGGCAACGATCTCCGCCTTCCCCTCGCCGGTGTGGAAGTCGACCGAGGCGGAATTCATCCGCCCCTTGTGGAAGTAGAGTTCGAACGGCCAGAGAACACCGTTCGGCGGGGCGGCCATCGGATAGAAGGGGACCATGGCCCGCATCCCGGTTGCCGAATCCCAATCGACTTTGTAGATGGAGGAATCGGCGAAGAGCCGTTTCTCTTCGGCATCGTGTACCTGCAGGATGCGTCCGCGCAACGCCCCTTCCCGGTTCATGATGAAGACCTTCGTCAGAAGCTGCGTCACCCCCAGTCCGAGCGAACTCGGCGTGCGGCTGGTCGGTCCGGCAATCGAGATCGGAAAGATCGTCAGGTTGCCGCTGCCGGGGGCCGGATTGCAGGTGACCGAGTCGACCTGATCGCACGGCCACGGAACGGCATCCCCGGCCATCAGGAAACTCCAGTGATGTCCGTCGACGTAGACATTGTTCGAGTCGGAAGTATACCATCCCCGATGGTTCGCACTCGTATCGGCCCAGATCCGGTTCGGATCGACGACCTTGATCCAGTACTTCCCTCCTCCTCTGTTCTCCACCGCATATCCGATGATCGCATGCCCTCCGCCGGTCGGCAGCACTCCTTTCGTCACGCTGACGATCACCGGTCCTTCGCGCGCAATGTCCTGCGTCGCCCGGTTGACCGCATAGGCGGCGTCAAAGGAATGACCGCCGTTGACCTGTTCGATCACGTGCTGGATAAAGGCCAGCGATATCTGATGTCCGTGCATGATATTGATCGCCCGGAGCAATCCCGGAGTCGTCGGCGCACCGTTCATGTCGGTCTCGGTATACTGGATCGTCGGGGCGCAGAACCCCTTGTAGCCGCCGTAGTTGTTGATCATCAGACTCAGGATGCTCAACCCGAAACAGTTCCCGGCTCCCCCTCCCGTCCCGGAAGGATCGGCCAGCGTCGTCTCGAAGGCAAGGTCGTAGAAGAGCTTGTCGAACGGCGCGGTGAACCAGCTTGTGTTCGAGTCGACCGGGATACCGTAGAAGGAAGTCCGGTAGATGTCCCACCCGAAACTGGGCGTTCCGAAATTCACAAAGCCCCAGCCGTACTTCTCGGCCGGATGTTCCTCCTGCCCCTTCGCCCCGACCGTCCAGAGGAACAGGCCGGAGAGAATCAACATGCCGTATCGTATCCGTTTCATGATCTCTCTTCAGTAGTAATTGATGTTCAACTTCCCGTTCACAACACGTGCCTTCACAAGGCTCACCTTCACAAGGTTTGCGTTCGCAGCTCAGGGATGAACCCCGTGCTTCGGCGGAGAGAGCTGCGTCAGCGATCCGTCCTTCCTGAGCATCGTCACCCGGTACCAGTAGGTGGTGTTCCGCGCAACGGTGTTGTCGACGTAGGAGTTCCCCTCAACGACGGTGCCGACCTGATAGTAATCCCCGCCGGCGCTCTTGCAACGGAAGAGGGCGAAGCCGACTGCCGAGTCGGAATCGAACGTCGGCGTCCACTCGATCCGCAGAGCACACGGTCCGTCCTCCGGAACCACGGAGGTGATCTCCGGTCCCGGATCGCGGTTCGACTTGAAGGTAAACGTGCTGATGCCGACCGCACTGTCCGGCGGCGTCTCGTTCCCCTGCTGATCGACCCCCACCACCTTGTACCACCAGATGTCGCGCGGCTCCACACTGTCGACAATCCGTCCGGCACTCATCCAGTCGCGACTGACCAGAGGAATGGAATCGCACCCGACGACCGGCGGCGGCTTGTAGGGCTCGGTCAGGACGACACCGGTCCCCGGAGGGGGAACAACGGTCCGTCCCCCCACCCAGTCATACGGCCCGTTCTCATCCGTGCCCCGGTAGACGTGATAGGCGGCGATGTCCTGAACCGGCGGACCGATCCACTCGACGATCACCGTGCTGTCGCGGGCAAGAAGTCCGCTGATGATCGCCGGACCGGGAGGATTCTTGTCCCGAAGCCGCTGGCAGACGATGATCTCTTTTGCCGGATCGGGAATCGGCATCACTCCACTCTCGTTCTGCGACTTGTCGACCGCCTTCACCAGATAGGCGTAGCAGATCGGCGATCCGGCCGGGACGGTCTCGTCATTGAACCAGGCCTTGCCGTCCGCTTCTTTCCGTTCCTTCGCCTCCTGATGTGTGATCGTCCCGATCAACTCGAACGGACCGCCGCAATCGGGAAGGTTTTTCGGCACGTTCATCTTCGGGTCGTAGTGCGTCGTCGGATAGGTCGGCGTTCCGTCACGGTCGCCGAAGATCGCCACATACTGTTTGTAGAGATCAAGAGTGGCCTTGTCATATTCCCGCTCAAGACAGGGGAACCAGTCGCCGTAGTTGCAGTAGGCACGGTAGATGCGATACTCATCGATGTCGCAATCGGTGTTCAGATCCCACCGCACCTGAATAAAATCATCGAAGCCTTCCGCCTCGGTCCCCTTCACATTGTCCGGACGGGTTGTGTCCTTCAACGCGTCGCCGACGGCAATCGAACGGTACGAGATGTTGTTGGAAGAGTCGACGGTCTCCACCCGGTAGTACCACGTCTTGTCGCCGCACGGACTCCGCAGTCCGGGCGAGGTGTCGAAGATCGTGATCGTCGTGCTGGTATCTCCCGGCTGATTCACGATTCCCCCCACCGCCACGGCCCCGACGTTCGGATCTTCCGGGATCTCATACCGGTAGACCCGATACCCTCTGACCGCCTCGACGTGCCCCTCTTCGTCCAGCTCCACCCGGTTCCATCTGATCTGGAATCCGTTCATCGACTCGATCGCCGTCACGTTCAATCCCTGTGGTGTGCCGGGACGGGCACTGTCCTCGGGCGTTGCCGATACCGATCCGGACCACGATCCGGCATTGCCGAGCGGATCCTTGTGTCGCACCTGATAGTAGTATGTCGTCCCGTCGCGCGGACCGGCGACGTTCAGATCGGCTCCGGGAGGATTCGGGACCGGATGGGTCGTGGCTCCACCGGCTGAATCATATCGCTCGTAGTCGGTAAAACCGTGGCGCGCCGGGATGAGCGTGTCGAGATCGATTGTCGAGGAGATGTTCGCACTCACGTCGACATCACTCACCTTCGTCCAGGGTCCGGCCGGAGCCGTGGCGCGGCGGACATCGAACGACTGGAACTTGTTCGATGCCGGCATGTCCCACAGCACCTGCACTTTGGAATCTCCGGCAACCCCCTGCGCTCCGGAGGGAGTCGGGATCGCCCCCGGAGAACCGGCCTTGATCGAGGCTTCACTTTCGGGAAGCAGCTTCAATTCGGTTCCGCCCGAGTTCACCCGCATTACCCGATAGGCATAGGTCTTGCCGCTGGAGACCGTATTGTCGGTCCAGCTCTGCCCCATCACCCGGGCCACGTCCGGTTCGTATCCGGCAAAGACCTGCACACGCCGCCACTTCATCGAACCGACCGGCAGGGACGTGATCCCGCAGACGTTCGCCAGAGGAGTAACCGGCGGAACGCCTCCGGTGCTGTCGGCCAGTCCGTAGGAGAGCATCGTCCAGAGATCGGAGCCGGAGGGAATGATCGTCTTGAACTGCGTGCAGTTGGTAATCGGTCCGATCGGCGTCCCGTTCAGCGGAGCCGCCGGCCAGGAGGCTTCGCTCGCCTCCTTGCGGTAGATGTTGTAGCGGACACCCGGCGTCACCGTGGCGGCCGACCACATCAGCAGGACTCTCGTCCCCCCGCTCGCTGTGGTAAAGAGTTCCAGCGTCTGTCCTTTCAGCGGAAGCATCCCCGCCATGATCGTCATGATGAGGAGAACCCCTCCGGAAATCCCGTATCGCATGATGTTCCCTGTGATGCTGTTCATTGCTCTTCTCCTCCTCAGTACAGATAGAATCCGTCATCCTTGTTGAATCCGGCGTGGACCGAGACCGATCCGCAGAAGACCCAGAGGACACAGGCTTCAAGCCCGAGAGAGCCTTCGAATGCCGGAGGGATCGCCGCAATCATCTGCAGGTTCCCCCACGCCGCCGCACTGACGAGTCCGCCGAGGATCTTCCCCCAGACGTAGATGCCGAAATTGCCGATCACCCCTCCGGACGGCACGTCACTGATCGAGGGGGCAAAGGCGCCGACGCCGACATACATCTGATAGCCGCCGGAGACGATAAAGAGATCGACACCCTGACTGATCCCGAGATAGGCGTAGAAGCCGGTCAGCCGGTCGGGGAGTCCCCCCTTGTTCAATCCGAACCGACCGTTGATGCCGTCCATCACCCACGCCTTGTTCTTCGGAGCGTTGATCCCGAGATAGACGCCGGTCTCCAGCGTCGTCCCGCCGCCGACGGTGATGCCGAGTCCGCCGACCATGCCGTACATCGAAACGCCGACCCGTCCCTGGATCGACTGATAGTCCAGTCCGGCATGCCAACTGAACTCGCCGAATCCGGAGATGCCGGCATTCGCCCCGGCGACGATCGGAACGCCGACCACCGCACCGAGCGAGACGGTCCCCTTGAAATATCCCTCGGCATATCCCTCCCCCCAATCGACCGTGAAGTGGGTCAGACCGAAGACGTCGACGTCGCTTCCGCCGACGTTGATGAACATCTGACCGTTCGCATAGAATGTCAGCCGGTCGGGTCGGTAGCTGAAGACAAGGCTGACCGCGTCGCCGCTCCGGGCTTGTAGAATAGTGGAGGTTGCCGAGTGGGAGAGCTGACCGCCGAGCGCAATCTGCTTCAGCGATCCGTCCTCGATACAACCGCATCCCCATATCTCTGCAATCCGTCCCATGCTTCCGATCGGCCCGACGTCAAATCCGTGCTGCGACGTCTCGATCACGCGGAAGCAGGAACTGGTGGAACTCATCCTGAGGAAGGCGTTCATGTCGCCGTCGTCGATGCTGAGAAGCGCCACATCTCCCGGTCCGACAAATCCGTCCTGACTGACCGTATCGTAGAGCATGTCGAATGCCAGATCGGCCAGCCCCGACGCCCAGGAACGCTCCCAGTGAAGGTCGCTCGTCCCGGCCCCCATGTGCGGGCTTCCAAGGACGCGAACGAAGCGCCCGAAGTAGGGCGTGTCCGGCATCGCCGAACGATAGTCGGAGATCGACATCATCTTTGCGCCGAAGAAGGGGATCGAGAGGGAACCGTAGGTCTGAAGGTAGCCCGAGTCTGCCGGGTTCGCCGGATCGAACGGCGAGAGGGCGACGAACTCGGTCGTATAACCGAAATCGTCGAACCGTTGACCGACGTTGTTGTAGTCGAAGAAGAGTCTTCCGAAATTCCCGGAGGCCTCCATCTCACCCCAGACGAGCCAGAAAGGTTCGTCGAAGTGAACACGTTCGGCCATGCCTGCGGCGGTCAGGTAGATCACCCCCTGCTTCACCGCCATGATGCCGGCCGATTTGCTCGTGTCTTTCGGCGTCATCTCCAGTCCCCAGTAATCGAGCGTGTCGTCTCCGGCAAAGTGGACGTTCCCTCCGGCATTGTTCGCCGTCGAGGTGAACATCATCTGCTCGAAAAGAACCGGCATACCGATCGGTCCGCCGAGCAGAGCCGCGCCGGAGAGAGCGCTGTTCCAGACCGCACTCTCCACAAACTGCAGGCGCATCCCTCCGATCTTATCCGGGTTGTAGGTCGTATGCGTCGGATTTATCGGCAGACTTCCACCCCCGACGACGCCGAAAACGATTCTGAACGGAGTACTGTCGGCCTGATAGTAACCGGCCCAGGTCGGTCCGACTTCAAGTTCTCCCGGTTTGTCCTTGTTCGGACGGAGAATCAGCTCGGTGTGGACCCCCTGCGCTCCGACGTTCATCCAGACCCCGGCAATGATATCCCGCTCGAACTTGATGGCTCCGTTCGGATCGGGAATATCTTTTGTGAAGATGGTGAAATCCCGGTCGCGAAGATTGGGAAAGGTCACGCCTCCCATCCCCTGTGCCTCAAGATTCGTTTCCGGCATTCCGAGGAACGGCGTCTTGTAGGCCGTGTCGAGCACCGGGAAGAATGCCTTGTTCTCCCAGAACGACGCCAGATAGAAGGCCCCGCTGTCCTGACTCACCGAGAGCGAGTAGAAGTGAGTGTTCGCCGGGTGCTTCGCCTTCTCTCCCCAGACCAGACCGTCATCCACCTCCACCCGTCCGAAGAGGTCCATATCCTTCTGCACGAAGAGGCGTTCAAACCTGGTGACGACCACACCTCCGCCGGTACTTCTGGTCACCCCTTTCTCCGGCAGCCATATCTCTCCGTTCTTGAACTCTCCGGAATCGATTGCGCTTGCGGCAAGCTCAAGTTTTCCGTTCGGCAGGTAGATACGATAGCCGTAGGGATCCAGAGCGGTGAACGTCAGCAACTCGGTCAGCGTCAGCACTCCGGCAAATCCGTCGCCGGCAATCGTCCCGTTCGTAAACGCATACTCTCCCTTTACGTAGCCCCGGTTCGATATCACATCGCCGACCGCCGCTGGAGTTTCTCCGTCACGCAACACCACCCCCTTCCAGATATTTCCCTGTGCCGGGACGACGCCTCCGGCCGATTTCGTCGAGGAGAAATCGATGACGTAGCCGGTCCCGAAGATCTCCAGACCGGTCTCGCCGATCGCCCAACGACCGAAGGCCGAGTCGTTGGACTCGATATAGAACTCGCAGTAGGGGGTAATCTTCGTCTCCGGCACCGGAAGCGTCGCGTAGGTGCAGGTATCGGAGCTGATGATCGACGGAGGGAGAAGCAGATTCCCCTCGACCCGGGCTTCCCCCGGCTCGATCGTCAGCGAATCGATATCGAGCGAGAAGCCGTTCTTCAGATCGAGTCGGGCCGGAGGGGTCGGGATCGGGGCCGGACTCGGGTAGACGGCAATCCCCTCGGTCAGCGTCACTTTCGGCTGCACCGGTCCGTCCCAGGCCACATCCCGGAAGGCGACGCGAATGCCGTCCGGAGACTTCTTGCCGAAGAGATCGAGGACGAGATTCCGGTCGATCACCAGTTCGTTCCGCAGTCGGGCTTCGGAGATGACCTCGGTCCTGCCGCCGCTGATCGTGATGGTTTCATCCTTGTCGATCGTCGCCGATCTGTCCGGCATCAGCAACGTCATGTAGTCGCCGACGCGTGCCGAGCCTTCGATGGTCCGGGCCTCCATCAACGAGAACTCCTTTGCCGAATCGGCAACGAAATCGACGACGCCGAAATCGTAGGGCTTCAGCTTCAGATCGCCCGGTCCCCAGGGGATCGGCGTGAAGATCGTCGGTCCGGCATCGCAGTTGAACTTGATCCGGCCGATACCGCTCGGCTTGCTCGCATCTTCCGATTTCGAGGAAGCATCCCACTCCTCCACAACAATCTCGAACCCGGCCGCCACCAGCGTATCGGGTCGGTTCGGTATGCCGAGTTTGTCGGGCAGTTTCCCGAACGGACTGACCGCCTGGTCGAAGTTGCAGACGGTTCCGTCGGCTCTGATCTCCTCTCCGTTAAAGTCGAGCGTCACTCTCCACCGGTAGGTCTTCCCCCGCTCGGGCGTGAAGGTCAGTCGCGATCCTTTCCGGTTGATGAAATTCAGATCGAGAAGGGAGAGATTGCCGGTCTTCGTATGCCGCAAATCGCCCGGACCGTGTCCGGAGAACGTCCCTTCAAAGGCCGTTCGCTTCTTCCGTTCATCAAACCGGACAGCACCGAGCTTCGATTCCTCTTCCCATATCTCGATCTTCCCTCCGGTGATCGCCTCCGGGTTGATCGCCGGCTGCACTTCTACCTGGAACCAGGGGGCGGAACTCCCTGCGACACCCTTTGCAAGCTTCGGAGAAAGCGTGATGCAGGCCGGAACGATAATGTCTTCGAGAGAACGGAGATCTCTGACCCGAATCCCTTCCTGACCATAGATCAACGGGGTTCTCCCCTTCCCGGTATCCAGTCTGATCCCGTCGGTCCCGATACCGATGCCGATACCGTCTCCACCTCCGATCAGCGGAACGACTTCACCGAAGACGAACGAACAGACTTCGCTGTATCCGTCGTTCCGGAACGTGACGCCGTTGGTCGGGTCGATCGCCCGCACACGCCAGGCATACTGCTGTCCGATGCGCAGCGGAGGTTCGGCCGGACCGTAGGAGAGGATCGGAGCGTTCAGTTGACGCGAGAAAAAGATGGGAGAAGTCTTCGCCAGCAACGCATCGTTCGGATCGATTCCCTTCGGCACCTCGGCCATCTCGAACAGATACTGCATGTTCCCCGGTCCACCGGCCGGCACACTCCACTGAAACGTGAGGAGCTGCGGCTTCAACTCCCTGACGGTGGTTCCGCAGGCCGGCAGGAGAGGACGGGGAGATTCGGCAAAGCGGATCACGAAGGTGGCGCAGCCGCTCGGCTCCTGCGGTGAAAGGGGGACAAGCGTCGTGAACTCCAGCGCACGGACGCAGATCCGGTAGGAACCTTCCGGCAGCCGCTTCGTCCGGGCCACCGTGTTCTTTTCCGTTCCGATAAACTCCACGGCATCGGCCGAGAACAACTGCAGGTCACGAAGATTCAGGTTCACCGTCGCATTCGGTCCGACGGTGATCCGGTTGCGCGGGAAATTATCCTTGGTGACGATGCGGACACCTCCGTTCAGGTTCTCGGCAAATCCGC
This sequence comes from uncultured Chlorobiota bacterium, assembly GCA_946481475.1. The sequence goes on from CAMLOB010000008.1 coordinate 16,289, forward strand.
TGAGCCGCACCTGATGGGTCTCGGCCGATCTGTTGGTCAACCGGATCAGCACCTTGTCCGGATTCGATTCCCAGATCGTCAGGTCCGGCGAGTAGGGAGGAAGCGCCGTCACGGTCACGGTGATCGGCTCTCCCTGTGCAAGGAGCAGACCGCTCATCAGCGGAAACAGAAGGAGTCCGGACCAGACCATCCTTCTCCACTTTCCTCTATGCAGATCGTGTATCATGGTTCATGCCTGTTGGCTGTTGTTTCTGTTCAATCGGCATGGCGTTTGAATTTATCTTCGGTCGGTTCGACGTTACGGCCGTTCCGCTTTCTCTCCCACCCTCAGCGAAAAGCTCCGGCTGTATGCCAGCACACCGGTCAACTCGTTGAAATCGGAATTCAGGGAGAGGTCTCCGCTACTCTGGGTGGCATAGAGTGTGAAAGTAATCAGGTCGGCATCGCTCAACCGGTAGGAAGCGTTCAGGTTCTCGTTCAGCACATCGGCCCCGGTCTCGACCCCGTTGAACTCCTGCATCGTCCGGGTATAACCGACCGAGGCGCCGATCGAAAGAGCGCTCCCGAACAATCCGGCCGATCCGTTGATCGCCCCCCCCACCGATCTGGTCACCACCTCTCCGGTGGTCGTCTCGGAATAGAGAAGCGAAGCCCCGGTCGACAGAGGGTTCTCGACAAAGGCAAGGTTGTAGATCAGGTTGCCGGTCAGCGAACGGCTGTCGGCAAGCTCTCCGGTGAAGGCGTTCTTGTCGGTGTAGTCCTGGATGTTTCCGACGACCGTGATGAAGTGATTGGTCCTCTCTCCGGCAAAGAGGAATCGGGGAGCAAGGGAGGCGGACTGTGAGACGTTCCGGACGGCGATCGTGTCGTTGACCGGCTGGCGCCCGGCCGCCTGGGCGGTGGAGTAGTTCAGATAGCTCGCATCGATTCCGAACACCTGATTCGGATCCCATCCGACCAGAGCCGAACCGATCACCCGGTTGGTCTGCGCAAGTTTCGTTTCCAGCAGGTTATCCCGTTCCAGACCGATCGACCCGCCGACCCGCAGTCGCTGTTCGAACAGGGTGAAGGAGGGTTCGAAGGTGAAGCGTTCCACATCGGTTGTGAAGTAGTAGGCTCCGAGCGATTCGTATTCCGGTTCGATCCGCTCGTAGCCGAGACGGGCGGAGAAGTTGTCGCTCGTGTAACGCAGCCCCATCTTCGCGGCCACCGTCAGCGTCGTCGAGTTGCGGATCGTCTGGATCTCGTTGGCAACCTCCGGGATATCGGTGGTGTCGGAAGGAGCCGATCGAATGTCCCGCGTCAGAATGCTGGCCGCCCCTTCGCTCTCAAAGCGCAGCCGGTTCGGCAGAATATCGAACTCGACGGTGAGGCCGGCCACGGTGTTCTCCTGCGGGCGGACGTCGGCCGTCGTCGGCGGAACGCTCAGCGACGTCGAATCGTCCCGGGCATGGAACCAGCTCAGGCCGATCTCCGAACCTCCCCCTTCATAGGCGATCTTCGCACCGTATCCCCAGCGTTCATAGGCCGGGAGGACGAACTCCTCGGTCGTATCCTCTTCCACCGCACGCTGGAACCGACCGTACATTCCCATCAGGCGAAACGGTCCCGGCGTCAACTCAAGTCCTCCCCCGAGAAACGTCGTCCCGCCGAGCGTATAGTCCGAGAAATTGAGTGCACGGTAGCCGAGGTGGAGTCTTGCCCACTTGTAGCCGGGGGAGAGGCCGATTCGGTTGAAGGGCTGGCGGAAATCCCGCTCCTGTTCGCTGAGGATAAAATCGATCGGGATGTCGATCTCGTAGACCGAGGCATCGAGGGCGCCGTTGACAAGCCAGGAGAAGGGTTCGCGCCGCTGGTCGATGCCGTCGGCCGAATAGCCGATCAGGGAAGCACCGACCGAACCGTACAGCGTCAATGGCGGCACGCTTCCGATACTGTCCAGATCCTGGGAAACAAGAGAGTCGAGCGGCAGACAGAACAGGACGGCCGCAAGAACAACGAAGGCTGTTTTCCCACACACGATCATGAGGTTTATCCCCATTGTGACTTAGACAAGGTCTCGTGGTGGGCGTGGAGTCGGTTACGAAAGTACGGAAGGGGAAACGGAAATCCAACAGGTAAGGAAAATTTCATTCCGGCTTCGGAAATCTTTTCTCGATCCCACGCCGACATTCGGCCAGCCTGTTCCGCCCCAATTCGGTCGGCAGGCGATCCCTGCAGGCCTCCAGCAGTTTATCCCCTTCGGCACGCAGCAGTTCCTGAGTTTCGGATGAGGAAGTCGCCTCTGCAAGATCGGCCAGCAACTCCATCATTTTCATCGCCGTCTGCTCGGAGGATGCGACGGTCGTGCGAAGTCGGTCGAACGTATGGTGAAGAAGACGGCGAAGCGTCATGGCCGGAGCGATCACCCGAAGCCGTCCCTCCCTGTCGTACCGGAACTTCCCGGGAAATTCCACGGATGTGGCAGCTACCAGACCGGCACCGATCCATTCCAGACAGGTGAGGGCGGTAAAGGGATCGTTGATTCCGGGCGAAAGGGCAATCGTGGCAATCTCCACCAACTCGTCCACAAGAAAGACCATATCCTGCGTCGGCGTTCGTTGCGGTCCGAGCACGAAACAATCCCGAAGCCTGTTCATCAGTTCCGTCGTCATGCTTGTGGAACAATGGATGTGAAGGGGGACGGAGTGGTCGTGCACAAACTCTCCGGGACGGTAGTTGATGCGAAGACAAAGATTGCCGGAGCAGGCAATCTCCATCATCTGTTCTTCATTGATCCGCACAATATAACCGCAGTGTTCAAGGGAGAGCGGAGCATACCTTCCCTCGGCAAACTTCACCATCTCCTCAGTCTCCCCCTGTTCTTCTCCTCTGCCCGGTCCAAAGCGTTCCGGAGCGATGGTCCTGACCTTCTCCCGCAATTCCCCGCCGATCCGGGCAATGACATTGGAGATATGCAGACTCTCGGAGACGTGATGAATGAAGTAGATAAGCACTCCGATGCTTGAGAGGGCCAGCAGAATGCCGACCAGCAGTGAGAAGTGGGGAACAAAAGGGGCGACACCCCCCTCGACCGGATCCGTTGCAGGTGTCCCGTCACCCGTGCGGACCGTCCGGAGAATCAACAGACAATAGATGAACGTGGAGATGAAGACGCCGAGTGTCATCTGGTTACCCCGGTCGCGCATGAAGTTGGTAAGGATACGGGGTCCGTATCGTCCGGCGACATTCATCACCGAAACGATGGTGATCGAGAAGGTCACACCGGCCACGGTCACCATGGAACCGGCAATCGTGGAGAGAACCGCCCGCGCCCCTTCCGGCTTGTTGGCGAACAGCCAGGGAAGATCTTCTATCCACTTTGTACCGAACGCCGAATCGGCAGCAATCGTCAGGATCGACAGAAGAATTGCGCCGAATGCCGTCAGCGTCGGCACAAACCAGTAACTTGAACGAAGATGTTCCAGCCAGGAGAAGAACAGTGATCGCATAGCTGCTATAACATACCCCCTGAAGATAGGTTCCCCGGCAGCTCTCTCCTCCCCTTCTTCCGGATTTCTCCCCCGTACAAAATTCTCCGTAGATTGCGCCTTCCGATAGATCACATCTCTTTCCTTGATCGCACATGCACACAATCCGATCCACGTTCCTGACGGTATGGTTGCTGTCGCTCGGGCTGTTCTGTCCGGCATGCGGCGACGACCCCCGCACTCTTCCCGATCCTTCGGACTCGGCAAACGAGACTCCATCGGGGACTCAGCATCAGAAGGAAGAGAAGGAGGAAAAAACGGAAGCCGAGGACGCAACGCTCCCCTCTCCCGAATCGACCGCCCCGTTAAAACTGACCCCCCGCACCATCCGGCTTGTCGAGCAACCGTATCTGGCAAAGGCGACCGAGTTCACGTTGAATGTGCCGGAAGGCTTCGAGATCGCCGTGGCGTCCGAAGGGATGCGGCGCGTTCGGTTCATGGCGATGAGTCCCGACCACCGGTTGTTCCTGACCGACATGTACGATCTGTCGGACAACAGAAAGGGGAAGATTTACGTGCTCGACGGCTTCGACATCGCCACACGACGATTCAAATCGCGAACCGCATATCTCGACCGTCTGCGCAATCCGAACAATGTGGCCTTCCACACCGATGCAAAGGGAGAAACCTGGCTCTACACCGCCGTCACCGATGCACTTCTGCGTTATCGCTACAACGACGGCGATCTCCACCCCGAAGAGGAACCGGACACGCTGACCACATTTCCGGATTACGGCAAGAGCTATCGCGAAGGGGGATGGCATCTTACCCGCACGGTCATCGTCGGCGGGAACGGCAAGCTGTATGTCTCGGTCGGAAGCAGTTGCAACGTTTGTGAAGAGAAGGAAGAGGTCCGCGCATCGATTCTTGAGATGAACCCGGACGGAAGCGATCTGAAGATCTACGCGCGAGGTCTGCGCAACGCCGTGGGTCTGCGGTGGGTGGCAGGATCGCTCTGGGCAACGAACATGGGGGCCGATCACCTCGGTCTGGACAAACCGGAAGACAACGTTTATCGGATCATTCCGGGGGGGAATTACGGCTGGCCCTACACCTACGAATATCGCGGGAAGATCTATGCCGATCCGGTCTACGAATCCGAACAGAAGGCCGTACTCCCCGAAAATGTCGACACCTCCTGGGTCGGTCTGCCGGCCCACTCCGCCCCTCTCGGCTTCGACTGGTTTGGCGATGCAAGGGACAAGCGATTGAAGAACACATTCCTCGTTGCTCTGCACGGATCGGGAAACGTCGCGATGAAACGAGGTTACAGCATCGTTCGCCTTGGCGGCGGCCGGTTGCTTGGAGATTTCATCAACGGCTTCCTCAAGGAGGGGATGCGCTACGGCAGACCGTGCGATATTTTTCGCGTCGGGGAGAACACCTTCTTCTTCACCGACGATCACGCCGGACTGCTCTACTTTGTCTATCGTGGAGAGGACGGTCGGGAGAGAATCCGGGACGTGTCGTTCCGAGGGGAATAATTTCTTTGCAGACAGCATGTTCGGCCCCCTCCCGCCAAAGCATGGAACTCAGAACAATGTTTTCATAGAAGCTTTCCATGTTAACCATAGCAATTCTGGCCGGTGGAGCCTCCCGACGAATGGGACGGGACAAGGCTGCGATACGGGTTGGAGAAGAAAGTCTTCTTGAACGAACCGCGCGGATTGCCCGGTCGGTCTCCTCCGACGTTCTTGTTGTGGGAAAGGAATTTCCCAAGGACTGGCCTTACCCTGACGTTCCCTGCATTCCGGACAGCTATCCGGGTCTCGGTCCTCTTGGCGGGTTGGCAACGGCAATACATTCCGCCCATTCCGACATTCTTCTTCTTCCATGCGATCTCCCGTTGTTAAGCACGGAAGCTCTGGTCTGGCTCATCGATGTATACGAGGCGCAGAACGGAGCAAACGGGCTGATTTGCCGGAACCGTGGGAGATTCGAACCTCTGTTCTCCTGTTATTCCTTCAATCTCCTCCCTCTGGTCGAGCACCATATCAGTGAGGGGAAGTACGCTTTGCGTGATCTGATTGAAGCAATGGAAGTCACGTTTGCGGATCTTCCCGAAGATTACACATCCGCTCTGACAAACGTCAACTCGCCGGAAGACTGGAAAAGAGTCGGAAGATAAAACGAAGCGGCCCCGGAGTATCAACTCCGAGGCCGTTTTATGTGCAACACTGATCTTCTCTATCGAGAAACAGCATCTCGCACGGGACGAGAATCATTAAAGTTCAACAAGGGATCAGTGGTCAAAATAAAGGTCCACGTAGCGGAATTGTTAACGGCCACCGGATCCTGCAGCCCTGAAACTGTCGCAGTTACGGTATAACGTCCCGGATCACTTGAGACAGAGGAGACAAAATCCGGGAAAGCCTGCAGGATCTGTGTGCCATTCCCTTCAACAGTCGGCAGTATTATCGTCTGGTTATAGACTTCATTTCCCTGGGGATCACGGATAATCACTGTAGCCGGCACGTTGGTTGCATTTGAAGTTCCATTGTTGATAAATGAAGCTGCCACTTCAAAGGTCCCTCCCGCCACATATTCTTGCGCAATAAACGGACGGACGCCGATATCGACTGCCTCAAGTTCAACCTCACTACTCACAGT
>CAMLOB010000009.1 GCA_946481475.1 uncultured Chlorobiota bacterium
CCCGCCGCGCAGCAGCGCGATGCCTTGCGCGCGGTGATGGAAACGCTCGACCGCTTCCACGAAAAGCTGTTTGAACGGCTGAACCTGGAGGACCTGACGCTCGGCGACGTCAATGCGGAGTCGACATTCGATATGAAGATGGCGACGATGGCCGACTTCCAGGCACTTGACATCTCCTTCCGCGAACTGACCGCGACGTTCCGTGTGCCGAAGGACTGGCTGATGCTGGAGCGGACGGTGCTGCTGCTGATCGGTCTCTGCACACATCTCGACCCGAAAATGAATCCTTTGCAGACGGTTCGTCCCTACCTGAACCGGTATGTTCTCGAAGGAGAAGGGGGATGGCGTGAGAGCTTGCGCTCGACGCTGGGAGAGATGGCCCTTGCGGCGGTGACGATTCCGGAAGAACTCCGCAAACTCCTTGTGAAGTCGAACAGGGGGGAGGTGGAGATTCGCGTGCAGGGATTGCGCGACGGGATCGACCTGCTCCACCGTCTCGGTCGTCAGCTTGTCTACACGCTGTTTACTCTCGCCGCCGCCGGGTTTGCCTACAACAGCTATCTGCGTGGTGAAACCCTCATGCGGAACTGGGGCATCGGCGTGGCCTCTTTCTTCTTCCTCTGTCTTCTCCTCTCCATGCTCCGTTCCCGGTTCCGGAAAGGGGGGAGATAGAATTCCACTACCCCTCGGCACTTTTCCGGAATCTCTATTGTTTCACTACTCAGCGACGGAATTGAACCCTGACCGGGAGATCTTTTCCCGGAGCCTTGCCGGTTCCGCTCATCCCACTGTTGAAACGTGAGTAATGCATACCATTATGAGTACCGGAAATATCAGAAGGCTGGTAAAGTCTTTCGTGCAGAGAAGTCATCTCTCCTCCTTCCTTTCCCTTTTCACATTTCTTGGATTTACCGGCATGGAAGTGCGGGGACAGATCGGTGAGCCGGCTGAAGAGCCGCTCACAGACTCGATCCGCGTGATCGGCAGGGCCGATTCCACCGGGAGCACAACGTTGTCGGATACAATCGACAACTCCTGGAAGCCCTTTGTGCCGGCCTCGACTCGTACGGTAAAGATTACGCCGGGGGAACGCTATGATCGCGGAGGTCTGCATCGCATGTTCTTCGGCGATCTCTGGCGGGATGCCTGGGGGACGGAGATGGAGGTGCCGGTGCTGGATATCAGCGGGACCGAAGGGGGCCTGAAGCCGACGGAGAAAGGGGGAGGGAATCAGACGACCTCGTTGCGGTTCGAGTCATCCGACGGAAGAGAGTTCAAGTTCCGTTCGGTCGACAAGGATCCGAGCAGTGTGCTGGACAAGCCGTTGCGGAAGACGTTCGTGAGGAACATCATGCAGGACATGATCAGCACGCAGAATCCGGCCGGGGCACTGATTGCCGAACCGCTGCACGACGCGGTCGACATCCCGAACGCTCACGCCTACATGCTGGTGATGCCGGACGATCCGCAGCTCGGCGAGTTCCGCGAGGAGTTTGCCGGGATGCTGGGGACGATGGAGGAACATCCCAATGAAGGTCCGGACGATACGCCCGGTTTTATGGGGTACGGCAAGATCATCGGCTCCGAGGAACTCTACGAAAAAATCCGTGAGGACAACGACGATCAGGTTCTCTACGCCGACTATCTGAAAGTCAGACTTGTGGATATGCTGATCGGCGACTGGGACCGGCACATGGATCAGTATCGCTGGGGAGAAGTCGAGATGGGAGGGCTGAATTTCTGGAGGCCGATACCGCGGGATCGGGATATGGCCTTTTCGCGATACGACGGGCTGATTCCCTGGTGGGCCGAACAGAATTTTCCCGAGATCGAGGGGACCGAAGAGAATTATCCGAACATCGAGGACCTGACCTGGGCCGGGAAGACGCTTGATCGTCGGTTCCTGATTCCGATCGAGCGGAGTGCGTGGGATTCGGTGACGAGATTTGTGCAGAGCCGGATCACCGATTCGGTGATCACCGTAGCCGTTGCGCGGATGCCCTTGGAGGTGGGACCGGAGGAACTGGGATGGCTCCGGAATGTGATCCGCGCGCGACTCGACAAGCTGGATGAGGCGTCGGATGAACTGTACGAGCTGGTGATGCAGCAACCGGAACTGTGGGGGAGTGAGAAAGACGAATATGTGGAGATCGACCGGGTCGACGACGAACGTGTGACCGTGACGATCTACAAGCGGGACAAGGAGAAGGGAGAGAAAGGTGAGCTTCTTCTGCAGCACACCTTCAGCAGCGACTATACCGACGAGATTCGACTGATGCTCCTTGACGGCGACGACAAGGTCGTGCTGCGGGGTGAAGTCGGAAGCAGCATTACCGTGAAGATCGACGGCGGAGACGGAGCGGATGAATACGTGGACGAATCGAAAGTGCGCGGTTTCCTCCTCGACATCCTGCCGATACCGGATGCCGAGACGTCGACCTATATCTATGACAGCGGAAAGAAAACGCAGATCACGCCCGGTCCCGGCACTGTGTACAACGACGATGAATTCCCCGAGTGGGACAACGACACGGCAGCCTGGATGCCCCCCTATCGCGATTACGGAGATGACTGGCGCTGGACCCCCTGGCTCAGCTATGATTCGGACGACGGCCTCTTCGTCGGTCTGCGCCCAAGCCTTACGGTCTACGGCTTCCGCGAAGAACCCTATGCCTCGGAGATGACCTTCGGCGTCGGCTATGCGTTCGGATCGCAGGCGTTCAAAGCCGACTTCACCGGGGACTTCCGCGCCGCCCTTCCGAATGCCCGCGTGAAGGTCAATCTGTGGGCGTCGGAACTGGAAATCCTCAATTACTTCGGTCTGGGAAACAACACACCTTTCGATCAGGGGCTGGATGATGCGGGGTTCTACGACATCAGTCAGCGTCAGTTCCTGGCCCGGGTCGATGTACAGGTGCCGGAGGAGAGCAGCTTTCGCGCCTACATCGGAGCCGAGGGGACATACACGCGAACGAAACTCTCGCTCAGTCCGATTCTCGACTCGCTCCGTCCGTACGGCGTGGATCCCACCGCTCTGGTGGCCGGACGTGCCGGGGTCGTTTTCGATACGCGGGATGTGGCGCGGGCTCCGTCGAAAGGGGTCTACGTGACGCTGAACGGAAAGTATACGCCCGAACTTCTGGACAACCGTTCGGCCTACGTCACCACCGAGGTCGACGCCCGCACCTATCTGACGTTCGGTTTCCCGCAGCGGACAACGCTGGCGCTGCGTGTGGCCGGAAAGAAGATCTTCAGCGATTCGGCCGCCTTCCCCTACTTCGAGGCGGCCTATCTCGGCGGCAAGAAGTCGCTGCGCGGATATGAGAGCGACCGGTTTGCCGGTGATATGGCGATTCTGGGGGCCTCGGAACTGCGCGTGCAGTTGTTTCGCCACAATCTTATCGCTCCCGGAGCCGTCGGCATCACCGGCTTGGCCGAGATCGGCAGGGTATACCTTGAGGGAGAGACATCCGACGAGTGGCACCATACCTACGGAGGAGGACTCTTCTTCTCCTTCGTCGAGCCGCACAACGTCCTGGTCCTGTCGGTGACGCAGTCGGAGGAGCGTGACTTCGGTCTCTTCGTGAAATTCGGCCATGCTTTCTGAGAGGGGAATCGAAGAGAGGGAAACCGTGCGCAAGATTCCGGTTCCCTCCCTTGAGGGAGCGAACCGGAGACGGAGATTGACGGAATGATGCGCTTGCAGGGTTGGAAGAGAGAAGGGATGAGAGAAGAACGTCCCGGAGTAACTACTCCCCCGGGACATCTTCCAGCAGATTGTCGGCCGCCTTTTCCACCTCGGTGTGATTCCACTCGGCAGCCCGCTGTTTTGCGGCAACCAGTCCGGAACGATGCAGGCGACGGAAATCGCCGTACGGGAACATATAGTGCCCCTTCGTCTCCGGATTCTCGTCGGTATCAACGGCAAGAAACCATCTGGAGTATTCCTCCCAGTCGTGACGGTCAAGGAAATCGTTCTCGTCATCGGTCGAGGGCTGTGCCTCCGACCAGTCGGAATCCTTGACGTACTGGTTGCTTCCGATCAGGCTCCCGGCGTGCTCGACGCCGGCGCGGTTGACTTTGATGCTCATGATTTCATTCTCCTTTATTCAATAATTCCACATAAGAATCAGGGTCTCTCAACATCGACAGTGGGGGTCAGAGTTCCATGCTTCCGGAAGGCCCTCTTCCCCGTTTCGGAATCATTATCTCCTGCACGATGTTTGATTGATATGATCAATGAAGCAAAAAGGCGGGGCAGCGAACAGTCCCTCGGTTCCTCGATCCCTTCTCTTGTCTTCTTCCTTCTGCTGAGTGCGGCTGCGGCTGCCTTCGGGGGGATGTTCGCAGGGGGACTCTGGTACGAAGGGCTGACGAAGCCCGCATTGAATCCTCCGGCCTGGCTGTTCGGTCCGGTCTGGACGCTCCTCTACATCCTGATGGCTGTTGCCGCCTGGCTTGTCTGGCGTAGCCGGAAGCCGAAGCGGGATCGTCACGTTGCCCTGGGCCTGTATCTGGTGCAGCTTTTGCTGAACGCCCTCTGGTCCTGGATCTTCTTCGGCCTCCACAGTCTTACCGGAGCGCTGGTCGAGATCCTGCTGCTGAACGTCGCGATCATCGCGACGATTTTCGCTTTCCGTCGGGTCAGCGTAACCGCCGCCCGGATAATGGTTCCCTACTGGCTCTGGGTCTGCTTCGCCACGTATCTGACGTGGGGGATCCGGAGTCTGAACGGATAGGAAGACCCCGTTTCCCGTCATGTCTGATCCGGTTCTCCGTTCCCTGTCCCCTTTTGTGGGGGGAACCTTCGGATTCCTTTGTTTTTTTCACTGTACCCACTAACAAATTTTTCTTTTGCGTGTTCCCATAGAGAACCTGTCGTATCTTGCACATCTTGCGTCGGGTGCTGATATTCAGCGACAGTCGTCAATGCCATGAAACCAGTGTTCCGTTTTCTTACCGGAGGTCTTTCCCTCCTCCTGTCGGTCCTTTCGCTTTCGGCGCAAGGGCTGGATGACGGGTGGTCGAATCGGTTCGGCCTTCCGGGATTGCCCGGTACGGTGAAGGATATTGTGGAGGACAGTCAGGGCAATCTGTACGGCTATATTCCCGGGGCCGGACTTTACCGCTGGAACGGTCTGGACTGGGTGACGTTCGGTCTCTTCCCCGACACCCTGGAGGTTGAGGGGGAACCCATGGTCATCGCCTCATATCTTTCTCATCTTCTGCTGGAGAATGGCGATCTCGTTGTGGTTGCCGAATCGGCTTCGCGTGACAGAAAGCGATTCGTGGTGCGGTACGACAGCCGGATCGGAACCTGGAGATCCTTCACGCCCCGTCTTGAAGAGGGATACTTCAGCACTCCCTTCAAGGGGAATGACGGCAGATACTACGCGACAAGCTTTTCCGGTTCTCCTTCCTATATCAATGCCGTCCTGAGAGAAGAGAACGAAGGATGGGACACGATTCTGAGCGGCATAGACGACCGGGTTGACCTTCTCGGTGTCGGCTCGGACGGAACGGTCTACCTGCACCGGTACAGCTACGGCAGTTCGGTCAAGCAGGACTCGGTCATCTGGTGGAATGCCGGGGAACGGGGGGCGCTTCCGTTCTTCAACAAGGAGACCGAAAGCATCAAGGACCGGATCATGGTGGGGGATACGTTGTTTGCCCTCCGGCAGTCGTGGGAACTGGACAGTGCCGGAGACAAACATTCGTACAGAACCGACGTGCTGAAGCTGTTGGATGGAGTGTGGGTGCCTGTCTGTAATTCCCTTGCCGGGGAGATCAAACCCTATTCCGCCTACTCCGTTGCTCACGTCTTCGGGTTTGATGTCCGGGGGTATATCTATGTCGCCACCACCCGGGGCGTCCTTCGCTGGAATGGCCGGGAGTGGGGAGAACTCAGCGATGACTTTATCCCGATCGGTATCTACCTGAACAATAAGGGAGGACTCATCGGTTACTGGGGAACCTCCCGGACCGATCCTTTGCTGGCCGCCGCCGATATTGCCCGGTACGATGCGGGAGGAGATGAGTGGGAAGGACTCTACAGGGAAGGGGAGGAATACCTCGGTCTGTTCGGTTTTCCCGGAACGATTCTGATGAGGGAGGAAGGCATATATGTCGGTGGGGCAAGTGCCCGGGGGGAGAGCGGGTTTGTCAGGGGGGATATCCTTCGCTTCAACGACAAAAAGTGGGAAGGCTTCTCCGGGTTGGGACGGGCTTCCTTCTATTCTCCCTACGTCACACAGATTCTGCCGCATCCTGAACGGGGATTCTATGTCGCCGGACGGTTCGACAGTGCCGGGGGACAAAGAGCCGGAAACATTGCCTGGTGGGACGGAGAGGAGTGGCATCCGCTTGGCGATACGGTGCTCTTCAACTGGAGCGTCTATTCGATGGCCCTCGATCAGGGACTCCTGTATGTTGCCGGGAAACATAAAACGATTATCTCGCCGGACTCCTCGAAGACTTCCTATATCCTGGCCCGCTGGGACGGTCGGGAGTGGAAAGTCATCACCGACAGTGTCGGTGTCGGTTCGGCTTCCCTACTGGTGGATAACGGAACGATTTATGTGGGGGGATACTTCTACAAGATCGGAACAATGCAACCGTTCGGCGTGGCCGCACTGCACGATACCGGATGGAGCGATATGGGGGGGGGCGTTCGTCTTCCCTACTCGTTCTGGGGGACGGTCAAGACTTTTGCCAAGGGCAAAGACGGTATCTATGCCGGGGGGAGTTTCAGCGTCGCGGGTGATAGGTCGATCTATTCTCTGGCTCGCTGGGACGGCAAAGCATGGCACGATCTCGATAGCGGATTGACCAACCGGGCCTACGACTGGAAGTATGTGGAACCGGCTGCGATTTACGACATAGCCCTGACCGACAAGTATCTTGTCGCCGTCGGCAAGTTCTCCACTGCCGGGAGCGATCAGTACGACTCCCCCCGTCGTATCGAGCTCGGCTGCGGCATCGCCTTCTGGGATTTCAGGGAGAAGACGTGGAACCGGCTCGGCTCCTCTCTTTGTTCTCCCCTGCACAACTTCTCATCCGCCTCATCTCTGGCCGTCCGTGACGATACGGTCTGGGTTGTCGGCAACTTCTCTTATGCCGGAGGGAAACCTTCGTCACGCATTGCCCGATATGTGATTCCTCCCCCCAGAGTCTCAGCCCCGGAAGCTCCTTTTGTTCTCCACTTCGGCACCGTTTCCCCCGGCGACACGCTGACGCTGAACCTTGCCGTGAAAAATCCGACAACTTCCACCCGCACGTTGCGGGGCAGGGTTACGGGGCTCCAGGGCCCCTTCTCTCTCGGATTCGACGGAGAATTTCAGGGGGCGGCCGGCCAGACGGTACGAGTGCCGATCCGGTTTGTCTCGGACGGTGAAGGTCACTTCCTCGATACGATCGTTATCAGTCACAATGGCGAAGGGGGAGATCTGCGCGTCCTTCTGGTCGGAACCAGCACGACCCTGAGTGTGGAGTCGGAAAGCGGGGGACAGGAGAACGAGAGGACCCTGCGGATCACGCCCAATCCTTTTGATCGTCAGACCCGGATCTCCTTCCGGCTCCCGCAGCCCGGTCCGGTTCGCCTGGCTCTCTATTCGCTCGACGGCAGAGAGGCTGCCCTCCTCGTCGATGAAGAACGCCATTCCGGAGAGCATTCCATTCTCTGGGAGCCGACCGGTCTGGCAAAGGGGACCTATATCTGTCGTTTTGAATGGGAAGGAGGAACGTTCTCCCGTCAGGTCGTGCTGCGGTAGAACGGCTTCCCTTTTCTCTTCGTGGTTTTTCCCGCATGAACACCGAGACCATCATTACCATTGCCGTCGTTCTGGCGGCCGACCTTCTCTTCCTTCTGGTCTTTCTGAAGATCAGGAAGAAGAATCGTGAGGAGCGTCTGAATATTGAGATGATCGCCCGCGAGGGGGACTGGAGGACGGAACCGACAACTGATCCTTCGGAACTCTATCGTATCCGGGGAGAACTTTCCACCGGCATCGGCTGGGAGATGGTCGCCCGCCGGTCGCGTGCCTCCGGTTCCGGAGGTCGGCACCGGACCACGACCTGGAGCACCGGTGATGTTGTGCTGAATGGAGGAGTTGTCGCTCTCGGTCCCGGAATGGGAATCAATATGGAGACCGGCGATATTGATCTCGGGCACAGCCTGATCCAGGCCGCTCTGCGGAGAATGTTCGGAGATGAACTTGCCGCTGCACTGGCCGACGCCTATGTCATTGAAATCGGTCCGGACGAATTCTCCCGCCGTTATTCGGTCTTTACCGACAATGAGGAAGTTGCCCGCCGTTTCCTGGCCGATCCTCTCCCCTCGATTCTTGCCGAGTGGCGCTCGGAAAAACTTCCGTTTCCCGGATTGGTCTTCTGGAATAGGGGGATGCGCATACGATTCGGGGAGATTGCAAACGACCCGGGCGAGATGCGGAGAATCATCTCCCTGTGCGGGGTTCTGGCGCTCCGGGGGAGAGAGGCGGCGGGGTAGTCTGCCGCTTGGTCATCCGCGTCGTCCCTTTCCTTTTTCCGACTATGTTCCGCCCTTCCGGTTCTTTGTAACCGGTTCCTTTCCTTTCTGCAATCCGTTTTCGCAAAACCGTAATCGTTCGCCGATAGATTGAATGGTGTCGGAAGAACATCAACGCACAGACATCAATCAAAAAGGAGAACGAACATGAAGTACTCACTGTCGGACGCACAAAAAGGACTGAACAAGGCGGACAAGACGTTGAACAAGGGATTTACGGGGTGGCTGACCCGGACATTTATGGGGAAGGATTTCGTAAACGGTATGAACGAGACGATTGCGAGCGGAAATCAGCAGTTGAATCTGGTAGAGCGGCAGGCCGCACTCCGGGTGAACGGTCGAACCTGTACGGCTCACGTCGTCAGTATCGAGGATACCGGAAGCCTGATCAATTTCGATCCTGTTGTGCAACTGGTGCTGAGTGCGGTCTCCGAATCGGGGGCAAAATTTACGATCGAAGCTCAGTCGGTCGTCTCGAAAATCTCGGTTCCCCGCCCCGGCGACATGATCTCGATCCTTTATAATCCGGCCGACCCGTCAGTGGTTGCCGTTGTGTGAGGGGTTCTGACTCTTGAGCGGACAGATGGAATTGTCCGGGGAAGAGAAAACGGGGCGGATATATGCGAGGAACTGCTGTGCCGGCGAGATGTGCCTGCCGACGACAGATGCGATGCTCCGGGTGCGTTCGGGAAACCACCCGGAGTATTTTTTTCGTTCCCTTCCTTCCGTAATCGCATTTCTCCGCTACGGTAATCGGGCCTCTCTATCTTCCCTGTCGTTACTGGACGTCAACTTCTCCAACCATATCAATTAAGAGAATCAATGGATACTCGGCCGGGATTTTTATCGATGTCTTCCCCGTTTCGGATGGCTTGCCTCATCTTCTTCCTTTGCTCGGCCGGACTTCCGGCCCAGCCGATAACCGACGGGAGCGGACATGTCGGAATCGGAACGGTCGCTCCGAACCCGGCGGCGATTCTTGAACTGAACTCCACGACCGCAGGATTGCTGGTTCCGCGATTGACCACCGCAGAACGTGACGGAATTCCGACTCCTCCGGCCGGACTTCTGATCTTCAACACCGACAACAATTCCTTCGAGCACTGGGTCGGCTCTCCGGTCAATGCCTGGACAACGGTCCTGACCGACTACAACGTTGCCATGCAGGTCTGGTTGACCGGCGGCAACCCGGGCACCGCGGCCGGAACCCATTTTATCGGCACAACCGATGACGAGCCGTTCGAGATTCATGTCGACGAAGGGGGCTTTGCCGGGATGCCGACCGAGGGGCGGGGACGGGTATTCCGATTCGAGCCGGGGACGACGGCACCGAACATTATCGGAGGATATCACGGCAACAATGTTGCTGCCGGTGTGGAGGGGGGAGTGATTATCGGGGGTGGACAGAACACGTTGCCGAATACGATTGGTGTGGGGGGCGGACATGCGGTGATCGTCGGAGGGCAGGGGAACTCCGCCACGGGAGGAGGCTCATTCATCGGCGGGGGCTTCCGGAACAACGTCTCGAACTTCGACGCAACGATCGTCGGCGGGATCGACAATCTCGTCTCCGGCTATCGCTCGTTTATCGGTGCCGGCCAGGCCGATACGGTGACCGGACAGTATTCGGTGGTCACCGGAGGTCGGCAGAACAGTGCCGTCAACCAGTACGCCGTTGTCGGCGGGGGCTGGCTGAACCGTGCCGAGGGGAGCACCAGCACAGTCTCCGGTGGGTGGACGAACACCGCAAGCGGCAACGGATCGACGGTCGGCGGCGGCGACTTCAGTCTGGCCTCCGGCTTCCTCTCGACCATTGCCGGGGGGAGATGGGATACTGCGAGTGGTAATTACTCGGCTATCGGCGGAGGGGTGATCAACGAGGCATCGGGATTCGCTTCGGCGATCGGCGGGGGACAGGAGAACCTTGCCTCGGGAGATTACGGAACTGTGGGGGGAGGCTTCCGGGACACGGCGTCGGGGAACGGCGCGACGGTCGGCGGCGGACGTGGAAACGTTGCCTCGGGGGCGACCGCAACGGTGGCCGGCGGACGGCGGAACGTTGCCTTCGGGGATTTCGCTTCGATCGGCGGTGGATGGCAGGACACGGCTACCGGAAATTATGCGACGATCGGCGGCGGAAGCGACAACAAGGCGTTCAATCACTTTGTGACCGTGGCTGGAGGAATCAACAACCAGGCCAGTGGTCCGGCCGCTTCGGTCGGCGGTGGAAACGGCAACCAGGCATCAAGCAATGACGCCGTGATTGCCGGGGGCTTCTTCAACATCGCCTCGGGCGTTCGCTCGTCCGTTATCGGCGGGGAAAACAATGTGGCCTCGGCAGACTATGCGACGGTCGGCGGCGGTTTCCGTGATACGGCGTCGGGGAACGGTGCGACGGTCGGCGGCGGACGGGGGAATGTGGCCTCGGGTCTGACGGCCACCGTTGCCGGCGGACGACGGAACGTCGCTTCGGGGGATTATTCCTCGATCGGGGGTGGATGGCAGGATACGGCCACCGGCATCTATTCGACCGTTGCCGGCGGAAGCGACAACAAGGCGTTCAATCAGTATGCAACGGTCGGCGGAGGCTGGCTGAACCGTGCCGAGGGGAGCACCAGCACGGTCTCCGGTGGGTGGACGAACACCGCAAGCGGCAACGGATCGACGGTCGGCGGCGGCGACTTCAGTCTGGCCTCCGGCTTCCTCTCGACCATTGCCGGGGGGAGATGGGATACCGCAAGCGGCAACTACTCAGCGGTTGGCGGAGGGATCAGCAACGTTGCAAGCGGAGTTGCGGCCACCGTCGGCGGGGGGAACGGCAATCATGCCGTCAACAACGATGCTACCGTCGGCGGTGGCCTCATCAATCTTGCTTCCGGATTCCGTGCAACAGTGGGTGGAGGGGAAGGGAACACCGCTTCGGGTTCCTGGGGGACAATCGCCGGGGGATACTACGATACTGCAGCCGGCAACTACTCCTTTGTCGGAAGTGGTTTCGGTAACGGTGCCTGGGGCAACACTACAGCCATAGCCGGGGGAGACAGGAATGCGGCATACGGTAACGGGAGTTTTATCGGTTCTGGGGTTGCCGACACGGCAATGGGGAACTTCTCGGTGATCGGCGGCGGTGGAGGGAATCGGACAACGGGTGACCATTCCGTTGTCGTCGGAGGCTTCAATAACCTCGCAGCCCTGCAAGCTTCGTTCGTCGGTGCCGGACTTCTCGATACGGCCTCCGGTTTTCAGAGCGTGGTTGTCGGAGGGTGGGGGAATGTCGCCTCGGGGAACAGTTCCTTTATCGGCGGCGGACGATTCGGTCGGGCCTCGGGAGCGCGGACGGTGATCGGAGGGGGACAGAATAACCTTGCGGCCGGTTCCTTTGCCGTGGTGACCGGGGGAGAGTTCGATACGGTTTCGGGGGATTACGGGACGATCGGCGGAGGTTACCGCAACACGGTGACCGGGGCCTATGCGGTTGTTCCGGGGGGAAGAAATCTGACCGCCTCCGGCAATCACTCGACGGCGATGGGAAGCTTCGCCTCGACCAACGGCAACGGCGGATCGTTTATCTACGGCGACGCTTCGGTGGTGACCGACATCAACTCCAGCGGTCCGAACCGCTTCGAGGTCCGGGCCCAGCGTGTCTGGTTCGGGACGAACAACACGATCACCTATCCGGCCGGTTCCTATCTGGCTACAAGTACCGGAGCCTATCTGACCTCCGGCGGGACATGGACAAATTCATCGGACGTCAACCGCAAGACCGATTTCCGGGGGATCGATTCCCGGACGATACTTGAAGGAGTGGCCGGACTGGAGGTCTCGGCGTGGCGCTACAAGGCCGAAGGAGACAACGTGCTCCATATCGGGCCGACGGCGCAGGATTTCCATGCGGCGTTCGGACTGAACGGAGGGGATGATACGCACATCGCCACGGTCGATGCCGACGGTGTTGCGCTGGCGGCGATCAAGGGACTGTATGATCTGCTCAGAGAGAAGGATCGGGAGATTGAAGAATTGCGGGAACGGCTTGTACGACTTGAGGAGCGGTTCGGCGGACAGATGAAAGAGGAGGGGGAGTGAATCGGATGAATTCCCGTCCGGATCGGATGCAGGGGGGGGAGCAAGCCTCCCTCCTTCCCCTGCACAACATCCGTTTCTGCATCGAATGCGGAACGATCGGCTACGACGACGAAGTCTTCTGCTCTCTGTGCGGACATACCCTGTATTCTCCGCAGGGAGAGATCGAACAAAAGCCCTCGAAAGCCTGTACATCCTGCGGTGCCGTCCTCCGACATCCGGTTGCCTGTTTTTGCGGAGTGTGTGGGGTGAGAGTGGGGGAGTGAGTGTATGTATGTATAGTTCAATAGTTGAATGGTTGGATAGTTTGAAAGTCGGGAGTCTGGTTCCGTGGTTCAATGGTTCAATGGTTCAATAGTTGGATAGTTTGAAAGTCCAGAGTCCGGAACTGAAAGCTGACAGCTCAAAGCTCATCTCTCAAAGCTCATCTCTCAAAGCTCACGGCTCAAAGCTCATCTCTCAAAGCTCATCTCTCAAAGCTCATCTCTCAAAGCTCACGGCTCAAAGCTCACGGCTCAAATCTCATCCCTCCCTCATCATCACTGGCCACCGACTGCATTCCGCTCACGGCCGCCTCTCCCTCTCGTCCCTGTCGTCGAAGAACATCCGCCAGGAATTCGCGGGCTTCGCCGTCTTCGCCGATCCGTTCAATCCAGGGGCGGATCAGACCTTCGGCTGCGGCATAGTCATCCGATTCCAGCAGTCGTTGTGCTGTGGAGAAAAGAACCCGTCGCAATCTGCTTTCGATGTCGTCCCGCAAGCCTTCGAAAAGAGGGTCGTAGAGACCGGGAAAGGGGATGTGTCCGGCCGCCGTCGCGACGGCCCGGGCAAGATGCTCGCGCACTTTCACAAGCCGTCCCCGATGCAGCTCCTCTTCCGCTTGATCCAGCTCTTTCCAGAGTTCAAGCAGATCTACCTTTACAAGGCTTCTGTTCAGTTCGGGGAGTCCCTCTCCGGTATGGATCGCCTCCTTCCCCAACACCTCCCGTAATCGGAGAACGGCGACGTTGGTCGAGATCCTGGCCCGCTCCGGATCGTCGGCGACGCCGCTGGCAAGCCGGAAGAACTCGGTCCGGTCGATCGGATGACGGAGCATCCGGTTTGCAACCAGCAGCCCGACAAGCATACGACTCCGCGGTCCCCGTACCCGTTCCTCTTTCCCCTTCCCGCGACGGAATGTGATCCCGTCAAGGAGCGACAGGGTGAGCGTCTCATCCTCCTCTCGTCTCTCCAGCTCCATGAATATCCGTTCGGTCGTCTCTTCCCATCCGTTGCGGTCCTCTTCGGCAAGCCGGCCCCCATGCCGTTCCAGAAGGGGTCGCATGCAGCGGGGGAGTCTCCGCTCGGCATAATAGTGGAGCAAATGGAGGAGTGCCCTCTGAATACTTCCGGCCAGCTCCTCATCCACCCGAAGATTGCCGACGGCCGCAGCCCGTTCCACAAGGGCGAGTGCGTTGTAGTAGCGGGGGGTGGCATAGATATGATATTCCAGAAGACGGAACTGGTCGATATACCGACGGAGGATTTCATCGTGATCGGCGGGAGGCTCGAAGCAGATCATGATCAATGAGCGGAGATCGAGAGGAAGAGACTGTGCGAAGCGGAAGAGATCGTCGTAGCGTTCTTCCCACAGAATGAAGATGAGCCGTTCCCCGATGTTCAGATCCTCTTCGGCAAGGCCGAACTCCTCGACCGCCCGGCGAATCGACGGGAGATCGCCCGTAAGGATGGCTCCCAGCGAGAGAGCCCTCCCGACTCTGATCCGGCATTTCTCAACTACGGTTTCGGGCAATCCTTTCCAGGAGTAGGCCAGTTCCGTCAGCTCCCTCGCTTCGGCGAGAAGTTCATCACTGAAACCGTGCAGAGCCGGTTCGGCTACGAGCTTGTCCCGCAACGCCGTCTCGGTCGATCCGAACAGAGCGAAACGTCGGGCGTAACGGGCCACGTCAGCGGCCAGATCGGAGACCTCGGCCAAGGCTCCGGAGTGAAGAAGGAAAGCCAGTTTCGATCCGTAGTAGGGGAGGTTTTCCTGTTCGAACGATTTCCGTATCGGAGGATATTCCCGGTCGATTTCCCGCACCAACTTCTGTCGCTCGGCAAGCTCTTCGGCACTGTCGTACAGGCAGAAAAAGTGGGGAACGATGCGATTGCGGATGAGTCTCTTCATATCGTCCGGAATGTCGGGATCGGTCTGCGTTTCCCCTACTCTCCTTTCCAGATCGGATAACATCCCGATGTCGTTCCGGTTGTTGGCGTCGGTTGCAATCACATGGAGGAAGATCAGGTGTTCCCGGCTTCGGCGCAGAAGGGGGCAGGCATCGATGAATGCAAGTCCTTCTTCGGCAATCGTCCGGGCGGTCTCCCTGTTCCCTTTCTCCTCGGCCGTCCGGAACCTGTACTCGATAGCCTTCAGGCGCAAGCGTGACATCTCTTCATCCCGTTCGTCCTTTCCGGTCAGTTCATACAGCCTCAGCGCCCGGCTCTCCTGCAATTCCGGGTTGAACATCCGGAACTCCATCTCAAGCTGTGCCCGCAGCAGATATGCCTCCAGCCGTTCGATTTTCTGCCGATCACCCGAACGGGAGCGATACGCATCGAAGAGGAGTTCCGCTCCCCGCAACAGCAGGGAAGCCCGTTCCCAATCGGTCCCCACATTGGTCCCCCTGGATCCCTCGCACGCCTCGCGGAAGGCCGTTGCCAGGAGCTCGGTTCCGATGCTTCCGGTCTCTTCCTTTCTCTCCTCCCATTCCTCGATCAGGAGCGTATAGGGAAGATAGGTCAGCAGGGGGGCGCCGGAGGCGATTACCCTTATCAGATCCGACATCCGCGGTTCTGCATTCCGCAGCAGATCGTGATGCAGCAGTGTGTGGGTGAAGGTCAGGGGAGGAACCGTGGAGTGTCGGGCAAACAGAGGGGCGTTGACGGCAATTGCCGGCGTGGCCGAGCGGGCCAGGATGCCCTTGAAGATCAGGGTCGCTATCATCTCATCGGCCTTCTCGATGATGACCGAGGCGGCCTCCTGCGTGAAGATCTCTCCCAGTCGGGCAAGACGATAGACCCCCTCCAGAAGGGATGCGTCAAGTTCGGCCGTCATCCCCTCGGCCAGCGAGTGGACGTTCCTGATGGCGATCTCCCTGAACGTCCGGGGATCGATCCGCAGTTCGCCCCCCTGTGTCGAAGGATGATGCCGATCCGGCAGACTGACCCTGATTCCACCACGCATTGCCGAGCGAAGGGCAAGAGCATTCCCCCGGGTGATCTCGGTCAGGGCTTCAAGAATATCCGGGTCGATCTCCCGATCGAACAGCCGCTCCCACAACGTTCCCACCTCTTCGCGGTTCAGTCCGGCGAGCGTCAGCTCCTCGCGAAGGTAGGCGTCGAGGATGCCCCGGGCGGGGAAGTCGATCGGACGGGCGACCGCCAGCAGACCGATCGGTTCGTCCCGCAAACTGTCCAGCAGATAGAGAAACTCGTGCAGCCGTTCCCCTTCCAGCAGATGAATGTCCTCGATAATCAGCGAGGTCCGTCGCAGAGCGGACAGACGTCGGATCCGTCCGATCGCCTCGGTCAGTTTTACCGGAAGAGAGAAAGGGGAGGAAGAGGAATCGCCATTGAAGAGAAGACGGGTCGAAGGAGAGCGTTGGATTGCCTCGGCGATCAGTGGGGCCAGCGAAGCCGAGCCTTCCGGACGAAGCCGGATGTGGAGCAGACTCTGCTGTGATCCTTCACCCCGCCGGACGGCGCTCTCGATCAACCTGCTTTTGCCGACTCCGGCCTCGCCGATCAGGAGCAGAGCTTCCAGTCCGCTGCGATTCTCATCGGTAAGAAACTCCAGCAGCCGCCCCAGTTCGCTCTCTCTGCCGATGAACGGGGTCGAGCCGTGATTCAGGAAATCGACAAGAGATTTGTGCATAACATCGAAACCGAGCGGTAATGTAATCGCTTGCAGGGGAAAACGTAATCGCCCCGGTGTAAGTTAGTCTCCGTCTTCTTCACTGAAGATCGTTCCCGGCAGACCGAAGGTGCCGCAGCGAGAACGGAGTTTCAAATCTTTGTCGAACGTAGCAAAATTCTGCGGACGGAAGGGGAGGAGAGAAGAAGAAAAGTTTGCGGTAACGATGATTTGACTTGCGGTTCTCCGAACCGGATTCACGGCATTGGCCGCTGAAATATCCGGAGCGAATGCTCGCTAATTAACAGGGCGTGGCTGAGCAGGCTGTTTCGGAGGGTTCGGAGAACCGGGAAAACGCTCTTCGTCAACAGCTATGCGGCGAAGGGCGTTTTCATTGATTGCCCTGAACAGGCATCACCGGGAGCGGACGCGCGGGAGATTCCGGAAACGGCCGGAGCGGTCACGTTCTCCACACCGTGACCGCTCCGTTTGCCGTGTGCCTCCTGCAGTTTCCTGCAGTAGTCGATGTCAGTCTATCGCCCTCCCCCTTTCTTCTGCTCCATCAGGCGTGTCGGAATATCATCAAGACAGCTCCTGATAAACTCCTCGACCGTCGGAACGGCGATCCGGGTGACTTCTCCGGCATCGACTGCCCGGTGGAACGGACCGTAGTCGACTCCCTCCACCTTGTTCTTCTCGACAAACCGCACAAGCTGCCCGGCATCGCTGATCTTCAGAAGTTCCGAGCGATGCTCCTCCAGCTTTGAGCGCATCTCCTTTGTGTCGAGCGGGGGAGGAGGTTGGGCATCCCGGGGATCTATCGAGGGATACTTTTCGTGATCCGGTCTCTTTGCCAGCGTGGAATCGCATTCGATCACGACCGATGCGTTGCAGACCGACGTGTAGGTGAGCCAGCCTCCGCTCCAGGAAGAACTGGTCGTCGTCGTTTCGAAGGGACCGGAGGCGATTCTGTAGCCGTCCGGACAGTTCTTTCTGGCCTGTCGGTTCAACTCGTCGAAAGCCCGGGCCTGTGCTCCGAGTCTGCTGTAAACATAGCCGCTTGTGCCGTAGAGGAAGTTGCTCGATGTGGAGGTCCCGGTGCCCGTCAGTGTGATCTTTGCGAAAAGGTTTTCTGCTGCAAGGCACGTCATGAAGAGCAGTACCGGAATCGCTCCCCTCAGAATGGTTCGTTTCATGTCTCTTCTCTGTTCGATTGTTTTATGAATGTAATGTGAGGTCTTGTCCGTATGTCTCGAGGGGGTTTTATTTGAGTTGTGAGTTGTCGGCTTTGAGCTATGAGCGGTCAGCTATGAGTTGTGAGTTGTCGGCTTTGAGTTGTGAGCAGTCAGCTATGAGTTGTGAGCAGTCAGCCATAACTTGGGTGGTCGGCTTGTGCGCCTTCTCTGATGTCCGTTCCGGTATGGTTCGCTATATTCAGTGCTGTGGAGCATTCGGGTTCTTCATGCTCCTCCGGTTCCGGATTCACTCTTCCCGGTCGTTCTCGTGTTTCGCTCTGGACGCACAAAAGTATCGTACCCCTTCTCCTGATTGAAAGCACACATTTCCGATTTGTGATGGAACGTCGTGCCGAACAACTCCTGGCTCTCCTTGGTGAGGATGAGATCGCAGAAATTCGCGGAGAAATCGCAGCGATGGAGCGGCCCTCGCTTCTGAATCTCTATGAACTGCTTGTGGCGACCCGTGGTGAAGAACGAGAGAACGAGGCCCTGTTCGCCGCCGCTTTCGGCAGGGAGTGGAGCGGGAAGGAGGATTACCTGCTCCGCAACGAACTCCGTCTGCTGAGCGAGCGGTGTTACGGACTGATTGCCCGGCGGGAGAATGAGCGGGATATGGAGCGGCATCGGGGGCGCTACGAACGGATGCTTCTGCGCGGACTTCTGGAGCGACGTGCGTTCAAGGTCTTTGAACATCTCTGCGGAAAGTTCTGCGAGGGGGCGCTTCGCAGGCTGGATTATGCCACTGCATTCCGTCTGAACGAGATCCGGTTCGACTATCTGATCCGTTATCGGGAGATAACCCCGGAGGGGATGGAGCGGACGCGGGAGATTCTGCTGGAGAATCTGGAGTATCTGAAGCGAGCCTATCGAAACGACCTTTCGGAAAACCAGCATCAGCGGGTGGTGACCGAGCAGAATCTGCTGGCGATGGGACGAACGACCGAGACGACCGGGATCGGTCCCGACTTCGATTTCTCCGATCATGAGACTCCCCTCTCCCGATTTCACGACCGGATCAGTCTGGCCCATACCTCACGTGGGGAGGATCGGGTCGAGTATGCACGCGACGCATTCCGGGAGATCGAGCCGGCAGCCGAATACCTTCCGGCCAAAGCCCTCTTCGGTTATGCCATCCTTGCCTCGGCCCTCTACGTCGATCTCCGCTACGAGGAGGCCATAGAGGTCTTCAGTGACGGACTGGAGTTTGCCCGGCACCATGCGCTTGATCCGCCGCCGGAGATGCTCTTCAACTATGCCGGGACGCTGATGCGGACCGGTTCCTACGATCAGGTGCTGGATCTGCTCGACCGGTATCACGCGGAATTCGCATCACGACCGAAGCTCCGTTTCCGGAGCGAGTGCTTCCGTTGCTTCTGCCATATCTTTCTGGGTGACCCGACTGCCGCCTTTCAGGCGATCCCTCCCGATATCGGTCGGCGAGCCGAGTCGGAGCACAACTACTTCCGGTTTATCTACCTGATTCTTCCCTACCTGAACGACGATCCCGAAGGGGCGCTCCGCGAGGCCCGGAACTTCCTGGTCTATTTCAACCGGAACCGTGAGCGGCTTCAGTTCCCGCAGGAGAAGAAGATGGCGATGCTCTATCGTTCGTTCTACTCTGTTATCTACAACGAGCCCGATCCGCAGAGACAGAGGAAAGGTCTGGCGAGGATACGGCGGGAGATCTCGACGTTTGTCGAGAACGAACCGGAGTACAGGGATTATCTCTATGTGAAGTGGCTTGACGAAGAGATTGCGAAGAGATCGGGGACAAAAAAATAATACTCCCGGAACTTGGTATCAGGAATGATTGTTGGGAAGGGGCGAAGCCGCTACGGCTGTGTAGAAAGATGGTTATTGAAAGCAATCAGAGAGATTATTTCCGGGAGGTATAAAGTGATGATACAGCACATATTCTCACGTGCCGCAATCGGTGCGCTGGCAATCGGTCTGGTGATGACCGGATGTGGTGACGACTACAGCGATCTTGACAATGAATATTCGGCATTGCACGATTCTACTGCGGCCCGTTATACCTCGGTATCCGAGGGGCTGAACGACATGCAGAGTGATCTGGGCACGGTGACCGTCGCCGATGACTGGGATGAGTCCCGGCGTGCAAGTTATAATGCCGCACAGACCCGGATGCAGGAGTACAACCGGCAACTGCAGGAAAGGCAGCAGCAGATGAATCAGTGGGATGCCGATCTGGAGGCTGCCAAAGAGCAGGGGCGAGAGGCATACGAGGCCCGACTGAACGAGGCCCGTATCTGGTACAACGAATACAATGCCTGGCTCGACGAGCTTGAGCGGGATGTCATTCGCTATCGGGAGCTGAGCGCGGCCAGTGATCCCGATCCCTGGTGGGTGACTATCTACACGGTGACCCCGGTCGACACTACGGCTTCCGGTATGGACGGAGATGGCTCCGCCTACGACGAGGAGGCAGACGGCATAGATGACGATGTCGAGGCGGTGAAGGATGCGGCGAAGGATACAAAGGACGCCGTCAAGGATGCGGCGAAGGACGTGAAGGAAGGGTTCCGGGACGTGATCGGCGACGATGATAACGACTGAGCCTTCTCCCTTCTCTACAGGAACTTCCCTGCGGGAAGAAAGGACCGGTGACGGAGAGGAATAGTCGGCCGTCTCAGGAGTATCGACATCACGGGAGTCTTCCGGAAGGGAAGGCATAATAACAGAGATGCCCGACCACCAAAGCGTGGGTCGGGCATCTGTTTTTTTCGCGGTACCGGTGACTCGGGTCTTGTCCCGATCAGAACGATACGGCGATCCGTCCGGTTGCAAACCGTTCCCCTGCATTCATGCGGTAGAAGTACACACCTGAGGGAATGTTCCCGGCGTTCCACCCGATTTCATGTTCACCCGCTTCCATCGGGGTCCGGGCAAGCTCGCCGACATGGTTTCCCTGCAGATCATAGAGATCAATACGGACCTCGGAACGTTCCGGCAGGCGGCATGTGAACCGGATGTCGCCGGTTGCCGGGTTGAAAAAGGGAGTGCAGGAAAGCTGCGGTGAGCATCCGCCAAGGTTCAAATGCCCCGTATT
>CAMLOB010000010.1 GCA_946481475.1 uncultured Chlorobiota bacterium
TCGTTCAGGTCGATTATCACGCTGTTCTCTCCGGCCTCCACATGCTCCTGCAGAACGGTCTTGACGACCTTTCCATTGGCATTGTAGAGCATCAGGGTCACAGCAGCATCGGCCGGAAGCCGGTAACGGATTTCCGCCTTTCCGCTGGTCGGATTCGGTGTGCTCTGCCAAAGAGCCGTTCCGTCCACCAACATTGCCGATGCTCCTGCAGCTCCGAGACTCGGCCGGACGGCCGACTGATCATCCCCCGGAGTCCGGATCGTCCCGGCACTCCCGGCCTCTCCCCCGCCGATCGCCGTCGAGGTTCCCTCACCACCAAGCGTGATCGTGTGGGTCCCGGCAGGCGTGCCGTTGGTTGTGTTGCTGAGAATGGTAATCGTTCCGCTGGAAGGACCTGCCACCGTCGGTGCGTAGGTCACTTCCAGGAACTCGGCGCTTCCCGGCTCGATAAACAGACGGGAAAGACGACCGATGCTGTAGTGGTCCGGGTTGGTCCCTCCAAGCTGCACATCCTGAATCAGGACCGGAAGCGTACCGTTGTTTGCAATCACTACAAACTGACGCCGCAGGTTCCCCACCGGAAGCCTCAGGGTCTGGAAGAGAGATGTCGGCACAATGTTCAGCGTACGGGTACCGGCAAGACCGGTCACGTCAATCGACAGAACATCGCCGTTATCAAGCGTGACTTCCAGAACTGCGGTCCGGATTCCCGCCGTACTTCCCGGAGTCGGCGTCAGGATAAGTCCAAGCTCGAATCTCTGTCCCGGAGCAACCGTCACCGGAGTTGTCGGCCACGGATTTGCCGGATCTTCGGCAATCTCGCCCGATCCGACGATCGCAATGTTCGTGATGCCGACAAGTGTGCCGGAGTTGTTCTCCAGAACTGCAACGCCGGTCGACGACGAACCGTCGATCACTGCCGGCGGCAGCTCCACATTACGTCCTTCGAGTCCGACCTTGCCGACGCCGAAGAGATCGATATAGTAATAGCCCCGCTCGGTTATTCCCGGAATAATCACTGTTGAATCGTTGGTCACCACCTGGACCGATGCCCGGCGCGAACCGGAACGCTGAGGCGTGAACGCAACGTCGAACGAGGTACCGATTCCGGGCGGAAGCACATAGTTTCCTTCGGCATCTCTTCCGATACCGGTGAAGCCTGCCAGAATCTTGAACTCGTCGACATCCCCGGCAACGATGCGGAATTCTTCGGCATCGATCAGCAGATCGCACTCACCGTCGTTGAAGATCGTGCCGGTCATCGTCGAAGTTCCGCGCACATCGGTGTTCGGGAAGACCAGCGCTTTCGGCAACTCATCCTCTCCCACTCCGTTGGCGAGTGCCGGACCGATACCGGTACCGACAAGTTCGAAGTTCAACATACCTTCCACTCTGCCGTTATCGACGTCAAGTCCGAAGAAGTTGCTTCCATTGGTCTGGAAGAAAGCCCGTGCACGACGGGAATTCGCCAGGATCGGCTGGAACCCGATGTAGATCGACTGGGTGACGCCGGGCGGAATCGAGATCGGCAACTGCAGCGGATTGCCGCTTGCGTCCGACACGAAGTAGTCGGGAGCGGAAATCGGGTTCCCGAAATTATCACGGAACAACGGATAGGGAGGCGTTCCCTGCCGAATCGCCGCATCCACAAGGAACGCGTCGTTCGACTCGATAAGGAACGGCTCGTCACCGATGCTCTTGACCGTCACCTCCAGCACTTCCGTCTCCAGAGCAACGCACTTGAAGACGCTCCGGAAGACCGTCGCTCCGGCTCCGAGCGGTTCGCCACCGACGGCAAAGGTCGCTCCGGCTCCGGAGGAGAAGATCTGCAGGAGGTAGCGACGGACCTCACCCTCGGCATTGACGATCAGCGTCGCCTCCTGGATATTGACCCGGGCATCCGGTGCAAAGGTAATCACCGGCGAAACGCTCCCTCCCAGAGGGATGTTGTCCGAAGTCCGGTCGATCCGGAACTGTCCCGTCGGGTCGATCAGCGTATAGGTAATCGACGCGGGAGGGCCCGGAACGTTCGGAAGCGTCAGCGTGAGGGGCGTATAGGTCTGCACCGTGTTGTTAGGCTGTCGTATACCCAGAAAGAGCGTATCGCCGTTCGCGACGCCGGGCGTTCCTCCCTGGGCAATATTGCCGGTCCATAGAACGCGAGGAATTCCCTGGCCGGCCAGAATGTATGTCCGGACCACCTGTCCGGAATTGTCCTCCACCTTCAGTGTCGCATAGCGAGGGCCGAGGGTGGTCGGACGGAAACTCAGTGTCGGCGTACTACCGTTGACACCGAACGACCCGGTAGCCGGAGTAATGGAATAATCACCGGCCGCTCCCCCCCCGATCGTGTACTTGAACGTTGTGGCGCACTGGTTAAAGAAGCGGAACGGCTGGAAGGTCTGCGTACTGCTGAGAACTACCTGCCGGCCGACAAGAAGGGTATCTCCGTCCTTCATCGTGGAGGTTCCTCCCTGGACGACATCGCCGAGAACACCACCCGGACAGAACGTATAGAGCGTGCCTGCCTGAATCGAGGTCGATGAGACATTGACGCTGTTGTTTGCGGTTGTTGTGCTGGCGCTCGCAGGCGAGCCCGGGGTGACGCTCAGGAAGGTGGAATTGTTCCAGCCAAGACCGATCGATGCGGATGACTGTGTGCCGCTTCCTCCCCAGCCGCTACACGTGTTGCCGGTTCCGTCAATCGGCTCGATGTAGTAGAATTCGATCTTGTTTGTCCCTTCGTACAGACGTGCCTGCACCGAGACCTCGGAGAGGTAGCCCGTCCCCCCCTGACCGAGACCGATCTGATCGTACCAGACCACAAAAATGCGGTTTGGCGAACTGCCGGTGGTCATGTACCGAACGGCCGAGCTGTAGCACGAGCCGAACCCGGCCTCGCCGTCGGTCAACCGCATATCGTCCCAGAAGGGGGCGATTCCAGGTCCTCCCATCGAGGAAAATCCGTTGCCGGCCGTGGCGGCGGAAGCGCTACCGAATTTGATCAGACCGGCAGTGCCGATCGTAACCTGTGTGTAGCTCGTTCCATTGTAATTAAACGTAAAGCCGATGTTGACAAGGGCCTCGTTGTGAGGATTTCCCTGTCCCCAACCATTTGCTCCGGCTCTGGTTCCCTGCCAGAGTGTGTTGAAGCTGCCGGTAATCTGACTACCGGTCCCCGCATTGAAAACGTAGTTCAACTGTGCATGCAGCTCGGCTGATGTGCCAAGCATCACACCCAGGAGAACAAGGAACATGTAACTTGTTCGCCTCATAGATGGACCTGTAAAGTTTGATTTATGTATGAATACACGTAAAAGCAGTATGCACAGAAAGCAGCGGCCCCGTTTTGTCGTTTGAGTCTGTTTTTCATTCCATCTTTAGCGAGGAGGCCCCGATTGAGTTGGTTTGAAGCGTCAAACCAATTATGTTAGCTACATAACACATGCAATATACGAAAGAGTTACAGCTCCCTCTTGGAAAATGTGAAAAAATTGCCTCTATAACCCTTCGACAACAAACACAAAACCGGATACGGACGTGAATCGTTTGCCTGCAACGCCGATTTTTTTTCTTCTCCTCATTCTTTGCTCACCGGATCGGCTTGCCGGACAGAACCGCTCGTCGGCAGACTCCATCGCATTCCTTCTGGCCGACGGAAAACAGCATTTTTACACCCATCACTACGCCGAGGCGGCTGACAGGTACCGAAAAGCATTGAAGTTGAAAGGGGGAAATCCGGACGTCCTGCTGGAACTGGCATGGGCATACTTTGAACAGGGAGAGTATCTGGCCAGCCTCGATGCGGCAAACGAGGGGAGCTACCTTCAGTCGGATATGGCCGAGCAATTCTACACGCTGGTTTCGCTGAATTACTACTTCAATCTCTCTCTGGCGCAGAATGATCTGGAATTCTCCAGACGAAGCCAGGAAGAGATCGACAACTACAAGGCCTTTTCGCTGAAGGAGCCGGACGGACACGACCGCTATCTTCGGCTCGGGATCACCTACCTGAAGCGGGGAGACAGTGCGGAGGTCCTGGCCGCCATCGGGACGGCAATCCGCCTACAACCCGATTTTGTTCTGGCCCACAGGATTCTGGGCAAGGTGTACGATCTCAATGGAATGGATGCCGAGGCGGCTATGGCCTATTCCACCGCCCTGTTCACCAATCCGGACATTATCTATGCGGAGCGCATCGCAACATTCTTCGAAAAAGCCCTCTGCAGAGCCGCCATGCCGGATGCCGAGGGTTGCGACTCACTCACCCGTCCGTCGGGACGTATCGAACTTCTGACCGAAGGCCTTTCCCGTCTGATTGCCGAGCATAATCTGACCGACACTTCCGCAGTTGAATTTTACCTCCCCTGGTTCAGGGAGATGGTTGACAGCAACTACGTCGAACCTTTTCTCCGCCATATCTACCGCTCCATAGAACTCCCTGAAAATAATCAGTGGATCACGGATCATCCGGAACGGATGCGGGAATTCCTGAGCTGGAGCGGCCGATACGAGTGGCCCCGAATCGACACGTCGTCGACCATGGAGGGAGCAGAGGAAGAAACCGGAATGATCACGGAATGATCCGAACCGCTCGCCACGCTCTGTCGGCTCCGTTGAGAATCGTCACGAAGTAGGTACCCGATGGGAGGAAGGCAAGATCGAGTTCCAGATTGATCCGCTCCGGCACCACCGCAACCGAGAGAACCGGTCGACCCAGCACATCCACCACCAAGAGTTCTCCTCGTTTCACCGCCGGAAAACTCCCCTCTACCCTGAGTCGCCCTTCGGAGCGGGTAAGAAGGTTCGGATAGAGACGAAGGAAGGCGGAGTCCGTCACTCCGTCACCATTAACTCCAACAGCCTGGGAAACATCCCATATACGGGCCGTGCTGTCGTAGCTGGCGGTCACCACACGCTTTCCCTCCGGACTGAACCGGGCCGTAAATACCCGGTCCGTGTGGCCGAACAGAGGCATCACCCCCGCACCCGTCGTGCTGTTCCAGACTCCGGCCGACCAATCCTCACTGGCGGTCACCACAAAGCGGCCGTCCGGACTGAATGTAGCTTCGCGCAACCGTCCCTGGTGATTCGCAAGGTCTACCAACAATTCTCCGGTTTCGGCATCCCAGATCTTTGCCGTGGCGTCAAAACTTGCGGTGACGATACGGGATCCGTCGGAACTGTAGAAGGCTGTGCGCAGTCTTCCCTGGTGACCGCTCAGCGTCAGCAGGGAATCTCCGGTTTCCGCATCCCAGATAATTGCGATGCCGTCGAACCCTGCGGAGACGAGACGGGATCCGTCGGGACTGAAGTTGACCATGTTGATGTTGTCTCCGTGCCCCTCAAGTCGGTGCAGAAGCGTTCCGCTCTCCACATCCCAGAGAATAATGCGGTTGTCGAATCCGGCCGAAGCGATTATCGATCCCTGGGGATTGAACGCAACGCTGAAGAGCCGATCCGTATGCCCCACCAGTTTCCAGCGCTCCTCTCCGGTCTCCGCATTCCAGACACGCACGGTGGAATCCCACAGTCCGCCGGCAACCCACTTGCCGTCCGGGCTGATGGCTGCGTCCCGAATCCGGCTGACGGCGGAGAACGTCCGCAGAAGCTCTCCTGTGGCGGTATTCCATAACCGGACGGCCGGGTCGTCGCTGATGGTCATGATACGGGAACCATCCTTGATGAACGTGGCCAGAATCACTCGCAGCCCCCCCCCGCCGTAGGTCCGTATCACTTCGCCTGTGCCGGCATTCCAGAGCTTTGCGGTCCCGTCATATCCCGCAGTCACGACGGTGTTACCGTCCGGACTGAACTCTCCCCAGGAAACAGGCGCATTGTGTCCCCGGAGAATAATCTGCCCGGTACAGGTCGCCCCGACCGTCACGCTAAAAAAAATACCGCTCAAGAGAGCGAACCTCGCTTTCCGAAGTTTCATAAATTGGAACATGTACACTCTTGTTGTGATTCCGCACTATGCGGGAAACGACTCGTTGTATTCTTTGCCAAAGTTAAAAATATCCCCTTTGAGGAGGGGACTTGAATCATGGGAAAATTCGAGAACCGCCGTATGCTGTGCCATCCACACCGTTTTGCTCTCTGTTTCCGTCTCTGCCTCTTCCTCCACATGCTTCCGTTTATCGCTGGCGCACAGGACCGTGCCGAAGCCCCTCTGTTCGAACTGATCGGACCGGAAACATCGGGCATCGGGTTCTCCAACCATATTATCGAGTCCGATACTTTTTACATGAGCGTTTTTATCTATGCCTATAACGGCGGCGGAGTGGCTGTAGGAGATATCAATCGTGATGGTCTCCCCGATCTGTATTTTTCCGGAACCCAGACACATTCCCCCAGCAGGCTCTACCTGAACAAGGGGGGGATGCGATTCGAGGACATAAGCGCATCCGCCGGAGTTCTGGACTCGGTCGGAGTGCGTTTCGGTCTGGCAATGATTGACATTGACGGCGACGACGATCTGGATATATACGTCTGCAAACAGGACGCACCGAATCGGCTTTACATCAATAACGGAGACCTGACCTTCACCGACAAGGCAAAGGAATTCGGCCTCGACTACTGTTGCAGCAGTACGCAGGGATCGTTCTTTGACTACGACAACGACGGAGATCTGGACCTGTATCTGGGCATCAACGGCCAGGCATTCGAACGCCACCCGATGGTCAAGGGTCTTCCCGACAAACTCTTCCGCAACGATGACGGAATCTTCCGGGACGTCTCAGAGGAGGCAGGCATTCACGATGAAGGATATGCACTGAGCGTGACGGTCGGAGACATCAACGAGGACGGACGCCCCGACATCTACGTCACAAACGACTTTTCAATTCGCGACCGCATGTATATCAACAACGGTGACGGAACGTTCACCAACGGTATGGAGCAACTGATGCGGCATACCAGCGCGGCCTCGATGGGTTCGGATATTGCCGACTTCAATAATGACGGTCTGCTGGACATTGTGGGACTGGACATGATGCCCGAAACGCACTGGCGCAAGATGAGCAATGCCACCAGTCTCTCCACGTTCAGTCCCGTCTTCGACTCCACCCAGTTGATGCGGAACACGCTGTTGATGAATCGGGGACTCGGCTATTTCAGCGATATCGGTCAGTATGCCGGAATGTCGGAAACCGACTGGAGCTGGGGTCCGCTGGTTGCCGACTACGACAACGACGGACACAAAGATCTGTTCATCACCAACGGATTCAAACGGGATGTCCTGAATCTGGACATCACCCAGTATTTCAATCCTCACATTTCCCGTCTCGACCTGCTGCAACAGATTCCCGAACTCCGGCTGCCGAACTATGTCTTCCGCAACAACGGGAATCTGACCTTTACCAACATGACCGAAACGTGGAACGCCAACCAGATCGTCAACTCCAACGGTATCGCTTTCGGCGATTTTGATGTGGACGGAGACCTGGATCTGGTCATCAACAATCTGGACAGTGTTCCCTTTATTCTGAAAAATCAGGCAGTTGAACAGAAGCGAGGGGCATGGCTGCAGGTCGTGCTTGAGGGAGAAGGAAAGAATTCACGCGGGATCGGAGCACGCCTTTACGTTCGCCAAAAGGGGAAACAGCCGACAACCCAGATGCAGGAAATGATTCCGGTGCGGAGCTA
The DNA here is from genome assembly GCA_946481475.1 of uncultured Chlorobiota bacterium. The sequence continues at coordinate 7,648 of CAMLOB010000010.1, forward strand.
CCTCTCATCGATGGAATATCTGCTCCATTTCGGACTGGGGCTGGCCGACAGGATCGATGAACTTGAAGTGCGGTGGCCCGACGGAGCACGGCAGTTGCTGACCAACGTCAAGGTGAATCAACGACTGAGACTGCGAAGGAAGGATGCCCGGGATCCTGACAGGGATGACAAGGAGAGTGCCGGAGAGGGACCGGTAGCCGGTACGATTTTCCGACAGGAACCTTCCGGAAGGCTCTCGCCGTTCCGGCATATCGAGAATTCCATCAATGATTTCTACCGCGAACGTCTTCTCCCCCGCCGTTTTTCCATCAGCGGACCGGGTATGGCGGTTGGAGATGTGAATGGCGATGGACTCGAAGACCTCTGGCTTGGACAGGGGAGGTCGACTCCGGGACGGATTCTGTTGCAAAGAGCCGACGGATCCTTCCTCCCCTCGGACCTGCCGGAGGAACTGACCGCAGACTCACTCAGTGAGGATTTGGGAGGAATATTCTTCGATGCCGACGACGACGGTGACCTTGATCTGTACGTCGTCTCCGGAGGTGATGAAGTCGGGCCGGAAAGACCGGAACTGCAGGATCGACTCTACCGCAACAACGGCAAGGGAGGATTCGAACGGGACAGCACGGCCCTGCCGGAGATGCGGACCAGCGGCTCGTGCATCGCAGCCGCCGACTACGATAATGATGGCGATGCCGATCTCTTCGTCTCGGGACGGGTTGTGCCGGGCCTCTACGGTGAGGCTCCGCGCAGCTACCTCCTGCGGAACACCAACGGGAAGTTCGTTGATGTCACAGCCGAGGTCGCCCCGGAGCTTCTGCATCCCGGAATGGTCAGCAGTGCCCTCTGGACCGACTACGACAATGATGGAGATCCCGACCTGATGATCGTCGGCGAGTGGATGACGCCTCGGCTCTACCGTAATCAAAACGGAACCTTCGCTGATGTCACAAGCCGGAGCGGCCTGGAAGGATTTGAAGGGTGGTGGAACAGTCTGATGGGAGCCGACCTGGATGGAGACGGCGATATCGACTATGTGGCGGGCAATCTGGGACTGAATACCAAACCGGAACTGCAGGCCTCAAGCAGCCATCCCCTGCAACTGCATGTGAACGATTTTGACGGCAACGGAAGCCGGGATCTTATCATCTCCTATTACTATCGCGGAAAGCAATATCCCACCCGAAACAAGGCCGACCTTGCGATGCAGATGGGAACGTACATCAAACGGAAATTTCCCACCACCTCGGCCTATGCCCTGGCCACCCTTCCGGAAATCCTTCCCGTCGAGAGACTTGACTCGGCAGACGTCCGGAAAGTCCACACCTTCTCCAGCCTCTGCTTCAGAAACAACGGCGACGGCACCTTCAGTCCCCTCCCGCTCCCCCCCGAGGCACAATTCGCCCCGATTCACGGCATGACCACGGAGGACTTCAACGGCGACGGCGTCCTTGATCTGCTGCTCAATCAGAACTTTTACGGACCGGACGGAACGGTTATCCGGTATGATGCCGGCATCGGTCTCTTCCTCCGGGGTCTGGGCGACGGCACGTTCGTCCCGGTCCGGCTCGACACGGCCGGCTTTCTGGTCAACTGTGATGCCCGGTCGATGGTAACGATGAGAAAAGGTCGTTCGGATTCCCTCTACATCCTCTCGGCCTGCAACGCTGCAACGGGTGCTCTGCATTCCTGGAGCCTGCCCGGCACCCGCATCCTCACAATTCCCATAGGAGAGAGGGTAACCCATGCGATACTGGTCAGGAGTAACGGCACAGAAGAACGCCGGGAATTCTATTGCGGTTCGGGCTATCTCTCGCAGAACAGTCCGACACTTGTTCTGTCGCCGTCGATTCGGGAAGTTCATCTCTACAGAGGAACCATACGGCTTCGCACCATCACTCCGTAGAGCAAAGGACATTCCGCACGTCGGCCGTATCGACTCCCGGTCGTACTGAAAATCGAACGGGGCCTGTCGTCCGCTTGCGACGACAGGCCCCGTTCACGTTCATTCAGGGTTGCCTGAGCTTCCGGATGATGCGGAGATGTTTCCTTTCCGCATCATCCATCCGCGCTTCCCCTTCCTTATCGGATCAGGTTCAGAGACTCAGTGGTAACAACCATTCCGCCGACATCGAGACGGATGAAATACCGTCCGACCGACAGTCCGGAAAGATCCACGACTTCACTGAATTCACCGGCCTCCTTTCTCCCCTCGACAACGCTCATCACCATCTCTCCCTTTTCGTTGAAGATACCGACGCGCACAGGCTCATCGGACATCGACCGATAGCGAATCGTCACGGTCGAGGAGACCGGATTCGGAACCGGAGCGTCAAGAGCGGCAATCGCACCGACCGAAGCCCTGCTCAATCCGGCTCCCGGAGTCGCCTGTCCCTGTGAGCGGGAAGACTCGCTCGGATCGTCCACCCGGATCGTGCTGCCGGCCTCTCCTCCCAACTGCACAATCTGCGGACCGTTCGTCGCATTGCTTCCGAAACTCAACTGTGCGGTTGAAGCACCGGGGGCCTGAGGAATGTAGGTTACCTCGAAGATCTCGGTCTGTCCCGGCTCCAGAACCCGACGGATTATCGATCCGACCCGGTAATCATTCATATTGACTCCGCTGAGCACCGGATCGGTCAGACGCACCGGTAACGTCCCGGTATTGGTCACGGCCGCGAACGAGCGGGCAATCTCTCCGACAGAGATCTGCGTGGCGGTAAACAGTGCAGGAGGATTCACCACAAGGGTTCGCGTCCCCGCGTATCCGCTTATCCGGACCACAGTCGGGTTGCCCCCTTTGATCTGAATTTCCATCTCGGCACTCCGATCTCCGGCTGTTCCGGCCGGATCGGGCTGCAATACCACCCACAGATCCAGTTGTTCGCCCGGTTGCAACACCAGAGGAAGCGTCGGCCATGGGTTCGACGGATCAGGCAGAATCTCCCCGTTCCCTCCGTTGATATTGATGCTCTCGATCTCGATCGGCCCTGCGGATGTATTCTCCAGTCGAACACTTCCCCGGCTGTTCTCGCCGCCGATCGCCGCCGGAGCCAGACGCAGATCGCGCCCCTCAAGTCCGAGGCTTCCCACACCGAAGACATCCCAGAAATACGTGCCCCGCTCTATCACGCCATTCCCTCCGAGCGTCGAGTCGTTGGTCAGCAATCGGATTGTGGCCAGTCGCGAACCGTAGGACTTCGGCGTAAAGGCAATCACCACCGTGTCGCCGGTTCCCGGGGCCAGCACATAGTCGTCACCGTCGATCCGGGTGTTCGGCAACACCTCAACAAGCTGGAACTCGTCGATGTCGCCCGACTCCAGCCGCAACGCATCCTTGTTGATGCGGAGATCGCACTCCCCGTTGTTGTACAACCATGCGGTAACCATACGGGTCTCCCGAACCTCGGTCTGCTCGAAAACAACTCCCTTCGGTCGTTCGATATTCCCGACTCCATGAAGCGAGGCACCGATTCCGCGACCGAATAGGCCGGCACTGACAAGACCCCGGGTCACCACACCTTCGATTGTTCTGTCGTATAGTTTGAAGCCGTTGGTCTCGAAGTAGATACGTCCGAAATGTCTGCCGGGATATGTCGGCGACATGATCAGTCTGAACGTCCGGGATTCTCCTTCCGGGACAATCACCTCGAACGGCTCGCCCGGCGCGTGCGGCTTGCTGTTCGCCGCTCCGGTACCGATGAAATATCCCCGCAGAGGGACCGGCCGGCCGAACGCATCCCGAAGCATCGGATACGGAGGCGTTCCCGGACCGATCACCGTGTCGCTGGCAAAGAGACTGAATCCGTTGACGATGAAGTCGCCCGATCCGGTATTCTCCGCCGTCACTTCATATGTCACCAACCCCTCACCGACACACGCAACGTCGTTGACGAAGAGCTGTGAAGTCGAATCGATCCGCAGACCGTTGATCCGGAGAATTCCCCCCGGCGCGGCTGCAAAGGCGCGGAGGAGATATCGCCGGGTCTCACCATCGGCGAACACGGTCAGAGTCGCCTCCTGATAGCCGACCGTATTCTGCGCATTGAACGTGATCGTCGGCGTCGACTGCTCTTCTCCGTCGATGTCATCGCTGGTCATATCCAGCGAGTAGTTGCCGGTCGGATCGTTCAGCGTATACGTCACATGTGCCGGCGGCGCAAGCCCCGGCTTCAGAATGTTTTCCAGCGTCAGCGGAGACCAGCTCATCGATGTTCCGAAGACCACTCGCGTACCGTTGATCAGCGTATCGCCGTCTGCCACGTTCGGTGTCCCTCCGCTGGCCACATTGCCGATCCACCTGATCCGCGGCGCAGATTCGCCGAGAAGCTTGTATGATACCGTCGCCGAGGTCAGCACGTTGGTAATGTTCAACGTGGCGTCATGTTCCCCGCCGTGAAGCGGTGCGAACCGGATCGCCGGTATGGTCCCGCTGTTCGCGATCACACTCGTGTTGTAGTTCAGATTGCCCGTCGCAACAAAGGAATAGCTCCCGGCATCCGGTCCCGTGATGCTCATCTGCACCGGGATCGGCGGAGCGGCGCACGCCTTCTTCAATTCAATCGGCGTGTAGCTGCTGGTCTGGCCGATCAGATCGGCCACGTTCCCGAGAAGCGTATCCCCTTCTTTCAGGTTGGCCACTCCTTCGTTCCCCGGACCGGTCCGTCCGTCGACAACCAGTTTGTTGGGTGTGAACTGATAGATCGTTCCCTGTGCAATGCCTACGGAAGTCAGGGTGACGGCGTTGTTTGCCGTCGTCGAACTTACCGTCACCGGCACCCCGGGCGAAACGCTGTAGAAGTTGTTGGAGGCGGCTGTGATGCCGATGGAGGCCGAAAGGGCCAGAGCCTGATACATCGGACCGTACTGGAATTCGATGCGGTTGGTCCCTTCGTACAGGCGGGCCTTGTACCGAAGCAGCGGACCGTTCGTGCAGTTGTACCAGTAGTAGGTACCGCCGCTGTTGAACTGCGTGCGCCACTCGACTGTCAGCACCCGGTTCGGTGCCGTTCCGGTCACTTGATAATAGACGCCGACATCCGGATCGATAGGGGGCGAACAGGCGCCGTCATACATGTGCTGCTGGTCCCAGAAGGGGGCGATGATCGGGTAAACACCCGACGCATTCAGGCTGTTGCTGGTCGTGCCGTAGGAAGTGGTTCCCAGTACCATATATCCCCCCACCCCGACGGTAAACTGCGTGTAGGTGACGCAGTTGAAAACGAAGTTGAATCCGATGTTGAAGGGACCGGCAGTCCGACTTTCGTCGAATGTTCCGTACGTACTTGTAGTCGTACCACTGATCACCTCGTTGCCTGCGGTGATCGATGTGTACGTGTCCGAGCTTGTGCTGAACGTGTACTCACGTCCGATTTGTGCCGAAAGAACGGTAGTGGAAAGGAGTATCGCCATCAAGGCGATACCCGAAATTGAACAGAGACGGTAACGGGGACTCATGTGGATTCTCCTCTGTATTGTTTATGTATAATGACGAGAGATTAGATTATCGTCCTGAAGACCAGATGCCTGAATACAATGTTACACACGACGCCAAAATACGCCCTCTCTTCCCTCCCGGTCAAGCATTTCTTTCGTGTTTATGCCGACCGGGAAGTATTCTGGGCAATTATTCGCAAAATGACAGCGGGGATAACCGCCCGGAAGCCGTTATCCCCGCTCTGTATTTCACCGGACCTCGAAGAGAAGACCGGCGATATTTTCATACCGCATCCTCTAACGGACCACCGTCACCGTCCGGGTAACCAAATGGTCTCCCTGGCGCAGTGCACAATAATAGGTTCCGCTTGAAAGACCGGTCAGATCGACCCGGAGCGTATGCTCACCCTGAGCGAAATCCCCCTTGTCGACCATCTTTACAAGAGCTCCGGTCGCATCGTACAGACCCAGTTCGACAGTTCCCTGCCCCGGCACCACAAACGTGACGTCCACCAGACTGCGGGCCGGATTCGGTGCGACGGAGCGGAAGGTCAGCCGGTCGATCGCCAGGGCGGCCGACGCCCGGCTCAGATCCGCACCCGGCGTCACCTGGGTTGCCGATGAACCGCTCGGATCATCTACATGAATCGTGCTGCTTGCCTCCCCTCCCAACTGCACCGTCAGAAGTCCGTTTGTCGCATTGCTGCCGAACTCCAGTTGTGCGCTTGATGCTCCAGGAACCTGCGGGACATACGTCAATTCGAACACTTCAATCTGCCCCGGCTCAAGAACACGGCGACGAAGAGGACTGATGGTGTAATCATCCTTGTTCACACCGGTGATCGCCGGATCGTTCAGACGGACCGGAAGCGTCCCCGTATTCGAGAGAACGACAACGGTACGAGCCAGTTCGCCGACGGCAATTTTCGTCGTCGTGAAGGCCGCACCCGGGCTTACCGCCAGCGTCCGCTTTCCTGCATAGCCCGAAATCACGGCAACGACCGTGTCGCCGTTGTTCAGCAGAAGTCGGGCCTGAGCCTCGCGTACGCCCTCGGCTCCTCCGGCGGCCGGCACCAGTGCAAATCCAAGATCCAGCTGCTGTCCCGGAACAAGAACCACCGGGAGGCTCGGCCACGGCTTGGCGCCGTCCTCGACGATCTCACCATTTCCTCCCACAATCTCGATACCGATAACGGTAACCGCTTCCCCGGAGGTGTTCTCGATCGACATCGTCCCGTGGCTCGATTCGCCGTCGATCACGGCCGGGTTCAGTCTGAGGTTGCGGGCTTCCAGACCGACCTTGCCGACGCCGTACAGGTCAAGATAGTAGGCCCCCCGCTCGCTGACGCCCGGAAGTACGAGGGTGGAATCGTTCGTCACCAGGCGAATCGAGGCCCGGCGCGAACCGAAGGTTGCCGGTGCAAAAGCCGCGACAATCGAATCTCCCGTTCCGGGAGGGAAGACGTAGTTGTCGCCGCTGACCGACGTGTTCGGGAAGACCGAGAGGAGCTCGAATTCGTTGACGTCGCCGTTCATGATCCGGACTTCCGACTTCGAGATCAGCAGATCGCACTCGCCATTGTTCTGTACCCAGGTCTTCGCCACCTCACGCTCTCTGATGTCCACATCGTCAAAAGTGAGGGGTCTGGGAAGCTTCTCGTCGTTCTCTCCGGCGATCTTCGATCCGATCGCCTTGCCGAACAGATCGATGTTGAAGAGGCCTTCGATCTGGACAGGTGTCGAACCCGGATCATACGATCCGATCTCCGCCCCCGTGAAGTTCTCGCTGTTGGTCCGGATGAACATCCGTGCAAACCGGAACCCGGGAGAGATCGGCAGGTAGTTCAGATAGAGCGTTTTCGTCTCTCCCGGAGCGATCACTACCGGAAGGCTCGGACGCGGATTCTTCAGGTACGGTGCCTGTCCCGGCTGCTCGGTCAGTATGTACTCGATCGAGCGCATCCGGTCGCCGAACTGATCGCGAAGGATCGGATAGGGAGGAGCGCCCTGACGGATTTCCGAATCGGTTGCATAGACGATAATTTCATTGACCTCGACGTTGACGCGGTTGGTGTTCCGGATCGTCACCGGCACGGTAACGATATCGGACATACAAAGAACCGTCCGATTGAAGAAGGTAGCGCCGGATACGACAGGAGTGCCGTCAAGAGTAAACTCGGCAGAGGGGGCCAGTGAGTAGGCCGCCAGTGAGAACGTCCGCACTTCGCCGTCGGCATTGACGCGCAGCAACGCCCGCTGCTCTCCGGTCAGCGTCGGCGTAAAGGTAATCGTCGGCGTCGAGGACTGTCCGGCACTCAGCGAAGCCGATGTCGGACTGATCGAATACTGACCGGTCGGATCGATGATCGTGTAGGTCACCTGCGCCGGAGGAGCGCTGAGGTTGGCTCCGTTGTTCTTGATCGTGATCGGCGTAAAACTGCCGGAAGAATTCCGGTTGACTTCCACCGACTGCATCAGCAGGTCCGCATCGTTCAGCTCCGGTGTTCCTCCCTGTGCCGGGTTGCCGATCCACGCAATGCGGGGCACCCCGACACCGGCAAGATTGTATGTGCGGAAGAAGCCGTTGTCGTCAAGCACGATAAGCGTGGCTGTGCGTACGCCCAGACCGCTCGGCCGGAAGGTCAACTGCGGTGTGTTCGTCTGGCCGTCGTTCAACACACCGACCTGGGGACTGATCGAATAGTCGGCTGCAAACGTTCCGGTAACCAGGTAGATATACTGCCGCGAAGCACATGCCGGGATTGCCCCCCCCAGACTGACCGTGAACGGCTGGAATGTCTGATCCTCACCGTTCGAGACCTCCCGATTCAGAAGCAGGCTGTCTCCTTCGTTCATCGCGAGGGTCCCTCCCTGTGCCGGATTGCCGGCAATCGAGACATTCGCCAGACACGGACTGAAGGTCAGCAGCAGGTTCGCATTGAATGCATTTGTGGTCGACCCGATGTTGGCGGAATTGTTGATGGCTGTCCGGCTGAAGGAAATCGGCGAGCCGGGAGTAACGCTGATAAAATCGTTGGCTGTGCCGCTCGCTGCGATGCCGATCGAAGCACTGGTTGTGTAGTCGGATCGCATCTTGCTGTAGTAGAACTCGATTTTGTTGCTCGTCTCGTAGAGACGCACCTGCCACCGGTAAATCTCGGCTTCGGTGCCGAGCGACGAGCCGTAGGCCCGAACCCGCCACTCGATGCTCAGTACCCGGTTCGGAGCACTGCCGGTCACCACCGCCTTGACGTAACCACCCGCATCGTAGACGCCGGTGTGCATATCGTCATAGAACCCGGCAATCATCGGCAACGTCGCGGTCAGGCTGTTCCCGAACCCCCCTGTCACCGTGGTGCTTCCCAGCCTCATCGCTCCGTTGGAGCTGACCGAGTACTGCGTGTAGGAGACGCCGTTGAAAACAAAAGTAAATCCGATGTTCTGAATACCGGAGGTACCGTCATCGACGCCGTTGCCGATGATGGTCGTCGCAGATGCCATGTTGGTCCCTGACCCGGTTCCCACATAGAATTGATAGCCGGACAGGTCAGCCCGGGCACTTGTCAGGCCCCCGAGCAGCAATGCCAGCGCAAGCAGTGATAGTTTTTTCATACGTCCTTTCCCAGAAAATGATATGTGTATGTGAAGGTATGTGAATTTCAGGTCTTTCGGGTCGGCAACCATCGCCGGCTGCCTTGTAGAGACTGCATCCGCCGGAACGGGTTCCGGATATATGCAGTCCGTATGGAAAAAGATGGTGTTGCAGAGAAGGCTTCACACGAATATGAGAGCAGGAGCATACGTAACTTCCCGGTACATCATCCGCCGGACAGGGAAAGATCCCATAGCCACACGGTACGGTTTCCACGACCGGCGTTCCATAGCTTGGAACATCTGTTATACTTCTATGAAAATTTCATGCCGACAACCGGCATGCCCCCACACACACCTCGCCCCCTTTTTCCTGAAGAGTAGCTGAGAAGAATGCAGGGTAACCCGCGGACATAACATGAGAAGATTTTCCCGACTATGCAAGGAAATATTTCAATACCAACTCCGGGACGAAGAACGGAGAGAGGACCACCCCTCTCCCTCCATTTCAGCAGGCCTCTTTTTCTTCGTTTTCTCTCGAAAAAACGTCAGGCGGGGATAGTATTGTCTACTATCCCCGCCTGTTTCATCAATCGATGTTCTGCGAAAGAAGCACCCGTTGATCTCTACTTGACGATCTGAATCACGCGGGTCACCATATCCCCGGCCGAATACAGCCGGCAGTGATAGATGCCGCTCGGCATATCCGAAAGATCGACGTCGACACTGTAGGCTCCCGGTTCATATTCGCTGCCGACGATCTGCCTGACCATCCGTCCGGAAGCATCGAACAGTTCCAGGTTCACCTGACCGGTCGTCGGGACCATGAACGGAATCGTCACGACGTCCCGTGCAGGGTTCGGCGACACGGCTCCCAATGCCAGATGCGTCATCGCGATCCTCCGTCCGGCCTCCTCATCTCCGCGACTCGCATTGATCGACGAACCGTCTTCCTCTTCTCCCAGACCCGCAGCGGCCGAAGTACCGACCAGATCAATCACCGTCATTCCGGCCGTCGCATTGCTCCGGATCTCGATCTGCGCGTTCGCAGCTCCGGTTACCGACGGGATATAGGTCACCTCGAGGAACTTCGACTGTCCCGGATCAAGGTCCATGTTTCCGGAAGTCGTCAGTTTGTACTCGGCGGCTCCGGGCCCGGTCAGCGACAGACTTGCCAGCCTGATCGGGAAGCTGCCGGTGTTGGTAATCACCGCATACTGACGAACCAGTGATCCGACCGGAGCGGCAACCCCCTGGAAGAGAGTCTGCGGAGCAACCATGATCTCCCGGGTTCCGGCCACCGAGGCGATCGGTGCGCTCAGCACATCTCCTCCGTTGGTCGTAACGCTGAAGAGGGCATTCCGCGATCCGCTCGGCGAACCGGATGCGGGCTTGAAGATCACGCTGAACTCCAGAAACTCACCCGGTCGAACAACTACCGGGAAGGTCGGCCACGGCTTCGCCGGATCGGCTGTGAAGTCGGCGGCATCAGGTCCGGCAATGCTCGCCGCGGTCACCGTCACGCTCTCGGTCGAGGCGTTGATTGCCTTGATAACGCCCTTCGACGGGTCTCCGTCGATCACCGCCGGAGCGATCCGCACCGGCTTGATCTCCAGATAGGCCTTGCCGACCCCATACAGATCCAGCATGTGGATGCCGCGGTCGGTCATACCATCGATAATCACGGTCGAATCGTTCGTCCGCAACATCACCGAAGCGCGACGCGAACCGGAACGGATCGGTGTGAAGCGGGCCGAAATCCGGTCCGAACTTCCCGGCGGAATAATGTAATCGCCGTTGCCGTCAACCGGAGTGTTCGGCAGGATATCCACCAGTTCGAACTCGTTGATGTCACCGGCCACGATCCGCAGATCCTTCTTGCTGATCCGCATGTCGCAGTCGCCGGTGTTGTACACCCTGATCTCGGTCGTCGAGGTCTCGTCCACCTTGGCTGCCGGGAAGGTCATGACCAGATCATCCATGCTGCCGTCGCCGTCACTTGCCAGATGGCTTC
>CAMLOB010000011.1 GCA_946481475.1 uncultured Chlorobiota bacterium
ATGACTACACCGGCAGATCAGAACGGTTCCGGACCGATTGTCCGGCTCCGGAACGTGACGAAGGACTATCATCTGGAGGGGAAGGTCCTCCAAGTGTTGCGGGGGGTTACGCTCGACGTGATGCGTGGAGAGGTCATCGCCGTCGTCGGTCGTTCCGGGGCGGGTAAGAGTACGCTTCTTCACGTGATCGGAGGACTCGATACGGTGACCGGAGGTGAAGTGGAGGTGGCCGGAGAGCGGCTGGACCGGATGACGCCGACCGCGCTGGCTCCGTTCCGTAACCGGCATGTCGGTTTCGTGTTCCAGTTCCATCATCTCCTTCCGGAGTTCACCGCCGCCGAGAACGCTGCGATGCCGTTGCTGATCCGGGGGACCGGAATGAAGGAAGCGTTGAAGTCGGCCCGCGAATATCTGGATCTGGTCGGCCTTGCCGACCGGGCCGACCACAAGCCGGGAGAGCTCTCCGGCGGCGAACAGCAGCGGGTGGCCGTGGCGCGGGCCCTGATCCCGCAGCCGACGCTGGTTCTGGCCGATGAGCCCTCCGGAAATCTGGACTCCGAGACGGGGGAGCGTCTGCACGATCTTCTCTGGAATCTGAGTCGGAAGGAGGGACGGACGTTCATCATCGTCACGCACAACCGGGGTCTGGCCGGGAAGGCCGACCGGGCTCTGACGATCGAGGACGGCCTTCTGGTCGGCGGCGAAGAGGAGAAGGTGTCGGAAGACAAATTTCTCTGATTCGTATTTGTCCGTCCCGATTCCGGGTCTCCGTTTGCGGCCGATTCTGTAACGGTTTCGACACTTCCGGAGTCGTATCCCCTGAACCCCTCCCTTCAACATCATGCACGCTCACCCGCGATAATTCGTCGTGCTATCCCCTCGACTTTTGATATTTTGATACGAAGCAGAACAGAGACAGCAATAGCCATACGGAACGCACATGCTCTACTTATTACGTACTCGCATTTTCTCAACCCTTCTTCTTCTGCTCCTCGGCACGGTCCCGCTCGTTGCCCAGGATGGGGAGGGACCGTTCAAGTCGCCGAACTTCCCGGTACCGTTCGGACCGAATAACATCGGGACGGAGTTCTACCTGGCGTTCCCGGCTAACTGGGAGATTGCCGGGGGAAGAAAATACATTCAGCTCTACATCAGTTCGGGCGTTGCGGCCAAAGTCGATATCTATGTGCTGGGCCAGTTCAAGCAGAGCATCACGACTGTTCCCAACGACATTGTGACCGTGGAGCTCTCCAACATTGAAGGACAGATCTTTGTGCGGGACGACAGTTCGCCGGAGCCGGATGACCAGGTCTATCCCGGAAAGGCCATGCGTCTGGTGGCCAGCGATCCGATTGTCGTCTACGGCATGAACCGGACCGATTACACGAGCGACGGCTTCCTGGCATTGCCTGTCAATGCACTCGGGAAGGAGTATATCATTGCAAGTGCCGCTTCGGTTGAGGGAGCCGGACAGAGTCTGCCGTCGCAGTACATGATTGTTGCTCCGCACGACGGCACCACCGTCACCATCGTTCATCCGACCAACACACCCAATCATACCGAAGGACAGCGCTTCTCGGTCAGCATGAAGAAAGGCGATGTCTTCTCGGCAATGTCGGTCGGGAACACGGGGGATCTCTCCGGTTCACATCTGATTTCCAATAAGCCGATTGCCGTCATTGCCGGACAGAACTGCACGTATCTTCCGGACTTTTTGTATCCCGCCTGCGACCATCTGGTGGAGATGATGACGCCGGTGGAATCCTGGGGTACGTTCTACCATGCCGTCCCGTTTCAGAACCGGACCAAAGGGGATACTTACCGGATCTTTACCGGAGAGCCGGGGGCCGATATCTATGTGAACGGCACAAGGATCGCCAGACTCAATGCAGTGGGAGGACTGAGGGGAGACGGATGGATCGAGTTCCGCGAGGATGTTCGCCGTCCGATGGAGTTCAGTTCGAACAAACGCATTTTCGTTGTCCAGTACAACAACGGACAGCTCTACGATAACGCCGGGGGGAGCGATCCGTTCTACATCATCCTGACGCCGGTGGAACAGTATCAGGAGGAATTTATCTTCGCTACCCCGCCGGCCGAGGAGTTCCCGCAGAACTACGTGAATATTATCGGAGACTCCGCAGCAATCGCCAATGCCGAGATCGCCAAAGCCGGCACCGAAGACTGGCGACCGGTGCCGACAGCCTTTACCAGCAATCCGTACAGTTTCCCGACTCCCATTCAGGGGAAGAAGTACACGGCACTGAACGTCTCGATCACAAACGGCGCCTGGAAACTGCGCAGCACCGGCCCTCTGGCGGCCTACCTCTATGCCGGCAATAACTTCGATTCCTACGGCTATCCCCTTTCGGTTGCGACGGCGAACCTGGTGATACCGGACGTCGTTCCTCCCGACATTGAGTGGACGTTGGAGTGCGACGGTTCGGTGAGCGGACGGGTGAACGATCTGCCGGATGATGTGACGGTCAGATCAAATCTCTCTTCGGTTCGTCTGGGCGACGGTAGTCTTAACTACGCCATCGAGGTCCAACCGTTCGAGCCGAGTATCAGCCGGGCTACCACATTCACATTGCAAGTGAAGAATCCGAAGCAGGACGGGATTGCCATTATTGTTGCAAGCGATATGGCCGGGAACATCTCTACCGATACCGTGCGGTACTACGCCCGGAATATCTCGATGACGCCGAGTTTGCAGGACTTCGGGGAGATCCTGTTGGGAGGACAGGCTGATCTGCCTGTGACGATTACCAATAACGGTAGTCGCCAGGTTGATATCCGGCAAATACTGCTGCAAAGTGGTGCGCAAGGATTCTCCATTATTTCTCCTTCGGGTGGATTTACTCTGGAACCGGGAGCGAAACAGGATGCGATTATTCGATTCAATGGAACCAGAACGGGTGTCTTTCTTGACTCGGTCGGTTATGCTGATGAATGCGATACCACTTTTCTGGTTCAGGTACGGGCTGAGACAGTACAGCCGATTATCAAGGTGACTGACTGGAATTTCGGGCCTCGCGTCATCAATCTTCCCTCACCGGCTCAGAAGGATCTTGAGATTCGTAATGCCGGTACCGGCACGCTTGTTATTACCGGCGGGACAGGGCCTGGTGACCCGGTCTTTACCTTGCCTAACAACCTGCCTGCATTCCCGCTGGAATTGAAAGCGGGTCAGTCGCGGCAACTGCGTGTGTATTTCTCCCCAACTGCAGAAATCTCTTACAAGGATTCGGTCGTCTTTGAGCACTTGGCTCCGGATAATCCGGAAAATGACCCGGTTGGTATCATTGAAGGCCTGGGCATCGACGCAACTCTCTATGCCACTTCATATGACTGGCCTAGAAAGCGTGTCGGAACCGGCAAGTACTTCGCGACAGTCTATATCGAGAATCAGGGCACGGCCGATGCGAAAATTTTCGGATTGAATACCGCCATTGGAACCAACGGTAAAGTCGGAGACATTAACGATTTTGATGTCGATGATGAATTGAATATCCAGAACATCAACGTCCCGGCGAATGGAGGAAGAATACCGGTCACTGTCTCCTTCTCGCCGAAAGCCGTCGGCGAGCGTCAGATGAAAGCATACTTTAATACTGCAGAAAGTGATGAAACGAAGGACACCAACGTCTTTACCGTCCTCACCGGCATCGGCGTCGTCCCCGGTCTGGCGACGAATGACCTGACGTTCGCTCCGATGATCGTGGGAGATCCGGAAGTCTCGCAGACGGTCGACTTCACGCTGAGTGGTTCGTGGCCGGACGGCGACTGGCGGGACACGGTCTGGATCGACGGATTTGATTTCGTGACCGACAACGATGGTGCAGGAAAAGACGACTTCCGCTACGAACTGCCGACGGGAACAACCTTCCCGATCGTCCTGATTCCGAATCAGAACGAGTCGATCACGGTCACCGCCTACTTCTCGGCGGCCATGGCCGGGAATCGTACCGCCTCGCTGCTTGCCCGGACGCGCGACGGCGTCGATACCATCTCCCGCTGGACCGGACGGGGCATCACGCAGAATGCAGGCATCGTGGCGACGGTGACGCCGGGTGCCGACCTCTGTCTGGGTGATAGCGATACGCTCTATGCCACAATCGAGAGCACGGGACCGGTGACACTGAACATTTCCGGTCTGACGATCAATGATCCGAATAACGAGTTCACGATTCTGAACGGACCGACCCTTCCGCTGACGCTTCCGGCCGGGGGGAGCGAGACGGTGGCGATTCTCTTTACGCCGACAGGAACGAACGGACCACGGACCGCGACGCTTTCGATCGAGAGTGACGATCCGCTGAACCCGACCGTCGATCTGGAACTGACCGGTTCCGGACGCCAGTTCGACATCACCGGCGAGCTGGTAATGGTCGGCACGTTCGACGAGGGGAAACAGGCGGTGCTGGGTGAGGAGGTGACCGCAACGGTACGGGTGAACGATCTGCTGGATCCGACAGGGGCAACCTCCTATCAGGTGACGTTGACCTACGATCCGGCCGATCTGTTCGAGCCGACGAGTATCGCGCAGATCACGCTGAACCCGCTGATCCATCCGCCGGGAACAACCATCGCGTTCGACGGATCGACGACGCGGGGCAAACTGGTCTTCAACGTCGAAGCCCCCTCTCCGCTTGTCGGATCGGGTGACCTCTTCAGCGTACCGTTCGGTGTGGTCTTCAACACGAACCTGAAACGCTCGGTGAACGTCGACGTGCAGTTTACCGACGGTGCGCAGTGTGCGCAGATCACCGATGTTGCCGATGCACAGATCGATGTGAATCCTCTCTGCGGACTGAACCTCCGTCTGATCGAACTGACCTCGGCCAAGTACGTGCCGCCGACGGCACTGCCGAACCCGGTGGCCGGAGGAACGGCCGAGATCGAGTACGGACTCGGTCTGGACGGAGAGACGAAGCTCCTGCTCTTCGACGGCGTCGGCAATCAGATCGCCACGCTCGTCGATCAGTATCAGCAGCCCGGTCTCTACCGCGTCGGCTTCGACGCCTCGAAGCTTTCATCCGGTCTCTACTACATCCGGATGGTCTCGGGGGATGTCGAGTACGTCTCGCCGATTGTGATCGCTCAGTAGCCTTGTCAAACGAAGGCGTGTGCCGGAAGCCTCTCTCTCCTGTCGGTCGGAAACCGACGGGAGAGGGAGGCTTCCCTTTTTCTTTCTCCTTCGCCGATTCTTCCCATGACTTCTACCTTTGCACGTTCATCCGACCGAAGTATCTTCTCCGGCAATGAACCGTTCGCTGACAATTGGGTTGCTGGACTGGACGCCCGGCTGGGAGATGTTGCTGGAGTGGACCGGCGTTCCCCGGCGTCCCCTTCATAACATGAAAGATCTGACGGTCGAGCAGCTTGCTGTGGTGATCGTCAATCGTCCCCTCTGGAGAGAGGAATGCGAAGCGGTGGAAGGATTTGTCCGCTCCGGCGGAGCACTGCTCGATATCGGCCGGTTCCTTCCCCGCGTTGCCCCGGAAACGATCCGGCGCCGGTGGGTCTCCAGCCTCTTTCCCGATCAGTCGGATCCTCTTTTCTCGGGACTCCCGCTACTCGATCTCGAGGGGAGAGGCGCTTCTCCGCGACAAGCCTCTGATGTGGAGGGACTGCTCGGTTTCGTTCCGCTGGGCAAGGGGATCATCGCCTCTCTCGGTGTGGACCCCGGTCCGATGATGGAGGACCATCGCTTCCGGATGAAACGTTTTCCCGGAGTTGACGCGAGACATCCGGCCGAGCGCGTCTCCCGACTGAGCAAAGGGGAGATCGGTCTGCTGCTCGACAGAATTTTTCTTCATCTCTTTGCCGAACAGGGCCTCCCCCTTCTTCGCAAACGCCGGTTCCCGGACGACGCGGAGAACATCTTTTGCTTCCGCGTCGACAGTGACTACGGGAGCATTGACCAGATCAACTCCCTCTACGATCTTGCCCGCTCCACATCCGCACCGATGACCTGGTTCCTTCACACCGAAGGGCATGCGGGGCGGCTTGCGCGGTTTGCGGAATTTGAAGGGCAGGAGATCGCTCTGCACTGTGCCCGGCACCGGACGTTTCCGGACAAGGAACGGAACCGGCGGAACATCGCCGATGCGCGTCGGGCGCTGAGGGAGGTCGGTCTGTCGGCGGTCGGGTATGCCGCGCCGACCGGACTCTGGCATCACAATCTGGCCGAGGTGATCGACGAGGAAGGCTTCCTCTATTCTTCGGAATTCACGCTCGCTTGCGATGCCTTCCCATTTTATCCGATCCTCCCGCTCCGCCGCCGTGTCAACACGGATTTCTACCGTGCATTGCAGGTCCCGATCCATCCGATCTCGGTCGGCAACCTGGCCCGCGTCGGCATCTCCGATCAGAGGATGATTGACTATTATCGCGAGGTGATCGACCGGAAGTTCCATAACGGCGAGTCGCTGATCTTCTACCATCACCCGACGCACGAGCGATGGAACGTCGTCGAAGGAATTATCGAGGCGGCCGGGAAGAAGGGTGCGCGCCCGATGACGTTCAGAGCCTGGGCCGACTGGTGGAAACGACGGGAAGATGTGAGCTTCGAGGCGAAGATCGAAGGGGGGCGGCTCGAGCTTCGTTCGTGGGGGGGAGATCTATCGGTCCGGACCGATGTCTTCTTTCCCGACGGAACCGTCGGACGTCTGGCGGAAGACGGAGGGTATGAAATAAGTGAGATTGACCGGTTGCAATCTCCGGAGATATACCGGTTCGGGGGAGAGGAACGGATCGATCACCTCCGCCGGTTTTCGTTCACCGTTGCGCGCCGTGCGCTGCGCGACAATCTGACGAGAGTAAGACGATGAAGGTCTGCTTCCTGGCACAACAGAGCGTCTCGATAGTGCGGGGCGGTCCCCTGGTTCAACTTCGGGAGACCGCACGGCATCTGCCGGAGTTCGGCGTCGAGGTCGGCTACTTCGATCAGTGGCGTGATTTCCCGCGGGGCGAATATGATCTGGTCCACCTCTTCAACGGCACCATGACCAATTACGATATCGCCCTGCGGCTCTATCAGTACGGGATTCCGTTTGTCGTTTCCTCCATCTTTTTCACGATGCGATCTCACGCCTTCATTCGTGCTACCCGCCGTTTTTCCGCTCTGGCCTCCCGATTCTATTCAGGTTTCCGTGACGATTACACGTTCATTGCCGATATCTGCCGGATGAGCCGGATGGTTCTGCCGAACACGACCGCCGAAGGGGGGATCATCGAGCGGGGACTGGAAATCCCGCCGGAGAAGATCCGGGTGGTGCCGAACGGCGTCGATCCCCGCTTTGCCGAAAGCGACCCCACCCTCTTTCAAAACGAGTACGGAGTGGAGGATTTTGTGCTGAATGTGGGGCACATCGGATCGGGGCGGAAGAACGTGCTGAATCTGATCCGGGCGATGAAGGAGATCGATCGTCCCCTCGTGGTGATCGGCAAGCTCCAGAAAGGAGCCTACGCCGACGCCTGTCTGAAAGAAGGGAGCCTGAACCCGCGCGTAAAAATCATCCAGGGACTGCCGAACGACTCGCCGATGCTCGCCTCGGCTTACGCAGCATGCGACACGTTTGCCCTCCCTTCCCTGTTCGAAACTCCCGGGATTGCTGCGCTGGAGGCTGCGCTGGCCGGGGCGAAGATCGTCATCACGCCCCACGGAGGGACGCGGGATTACTTCGGAGAGACGGCAACATATGTGGAGCCGACTTCCGTTCCGTCAATCAGCAAGGGAATCGGGCAAAGTCTCGGCATGGCGAAATCGGCGGAGCTGCGTGAACATATCCTGCGAGAATTTACATGGCGGAGCGTGGCCGAGAAGACAGCCCGGGTCTACGAAGAGGCCCTGAGCCGATCCTGATTCCGGTTACCAACAGATAGAAGAAAAGAGGGTAATGTCGGCGAACCTTTTCCCGTCAAACAATGTTCCGAGCCAGGAAACTTGTTCCAACACATAATTCGGTTTTATGATGCGATTCCGCCTCGTCATTTTTCTGTCAGTTCTTTTCCATCAGGGGAGCCTGCTCTTTGCGCAGGAGCCGGAAGCCGATACCGGTACGATCACCGGGGTCGTCATCGACCGGCAGACACAGTCTCCGATTCCCGGGGCAACCGTCCGGGTCGTCGGAACCACGCGGGGAGCGGCGGCGAACGCAGGGGGTGAATTCCGGATCGAAGGACTCCCCGTCGGTTCCTACCAGCTTGAAGTCACTTCCATCGGCTTCGAGCCGGCGATTCTCTCCGACATCGTGGTGACCTCCGCACGGCCTCAATCGGTTCGGGTGGAACTGAACGAAGGGATCACGGAGGCTGAAGGGGTGACCGTTCGACCCGATTATTTTCTGGAGGATCGTGACAGACCGACCAGCACGCAGACCTTGCGGAACGAGGAGATCCGACGGCTTCCCGGCGGCTTCGAGGATGTCGTGCGGGCAATCAGTACGCTGCCGGGTGTCGCGCAGGTCTCGAACGGACGGAATGATCTGCTTGTCCGCGGAGGAGCTCCGTCGGAGAACCTCTACCTGATCGACGGGATCGAATCACCCAACATCAATCACTTCGGAACGCAGGGGGCCGGAGGGGGGCCTCTCTCCTTCATCAATCTCGATTTTGTCCGGGAGGCGACCTTCTCGACCGGAGGATTCGGCGCGAAGTACGGCGACAAAATTTCGAGCGTTCTGGAGATTGACCTTCGCGACGGACGGGATGACCGACAGGGGGGGAAGGCGACCGTCAGCGCCACACAGTTCGGATTGAACCTGGAAGGTCCGGTCACCGCAAACGGTTCCTATCTCTTCTCGGCCCGGCGGAGCTATCTCGATCTGATCTTCCGCGCCGCCGGCTTCTCCTTCTTGCCGGAGTACTGGGATTTCCTCGGCAAGTTCGATTACAGACTCGGGCAGAACGACAGGCTCTCCGGTCTGGCCATCGCCGCGATCGATCGGGTCCGGTTCTTCAACGACGATCAGGATGATCTCTTCGACAACTCCCGTATTCTGGACAACTCGCAGGATCAACTCGTGGCCGGGATCACGTGGAAGCATCTCTTCCCGAAGGGCTACCTCAACACGACGTTCGGGAGAACGCGGATCGCCTACGAGTTCCGTCAGACCGATACGCTTGCGGAGCCGATCTTTATCAACAACTCCGTTGAGGACGAATTCAATCTTCGCGTCGATGCCCTGCAGCAGTTTGATCTGGATGGAGACCGGCTCGATTTCTCCTTTGGAGGGAATGCGAAGACCGTCGGGTTCCGGACCGATCTGCTCCTTCAGCAGGTAGAGCCGAAGCTGGAGGTCGATCTGGAAGAGCGGTTTTACAAGGGGGCACTCTACGCACAACTGGCCTACCCGCTGTTCAATAACCGGCTGAACGTCTCGGTCGGCGGGCGACTGGACTGGTTCGACGCCATCGACAAGGAGTTCTATCCGGCGTACCGGTCGGCCCTTCGCTATGCTCCGGCCGACCGGTTTGCGATCAGTCTGAGTGGCGGACGATACTATCAGACTCCTTCATACATCTGGCTGGCCGCCAACGAAGCGAACCGGTCGTTGAACAGTATCAGGACGGACATGAGCGTGCTCGGACTGGAGCATCTCCCGGCGGACGACATCAAGTTGAGCGTGGAGGTCTATCAGAAATTCTATCACGACTATCCGACCTCGACTACCCGACCCTATCTTGTCCTGGCAAATACCGGTGCCGGGTTCGGCGGTGCCGAGGAAGGGTTCGCCTCGTTCGGTCTGGAACCCCTGACCAACGAGGGGAGCGGACGGGCCTACGGCGTGGAGTTCTTCGCCCAGAAGAAGCTGTCCGGTTCTCCCTGGTACGGCGTCGCCTCTCTGTCGATCAATCGGTCGGTCTTCACCGCGCGTGACGGCGTGGAGCGTCCGGGGAATTTCGACCAGCGGGTGATCTTCAACCTCAGCGGCGGGTGGAAGATCACCGATCTGTGGGAGGTCGGCACGAAGTTCCGGTTCGCCACCGGGCGTCCCTACACACCGGTCGACTCGACCGGCGATCCGACGTTCGGTTATCAGGTGACCGATCGGTACAACGAACTCCGGCTCGATCCATCCCACCAACTCGACGTCCGGATCGACAGACGCTGGCCTTTTGCCGGATGGAATCTGATCACCTACATCGACATTCAGAACATCTACAACTCGAAGAGCCCCTCTCCTCCCCGCTGGAATGTCCGGACGGGGACCGGAGAAACGGATGATCCTATCGGGATTCTCCCATCGATCGGGGTGAGCGCGGAGTGGTAGGGGGATGGAATTTCCCCCTTGCGCCGGGGTCGCCGGGAGACTATTTTCACTTCCGGAATCAACCCTTCACGCAAACCGGAGCGTTGCGTTATGGCCGACCGACAGTTCCTTCCCCGATGTGTTCCACACTCTTCAGGAAGAGGCGTTCTTCTTATTCTCCTATTCTTTCTGATCTCCGGCACGGCCCTCCCCCAGCAGGGGACCGACATCCGTATCTCTGAAGATATCCGCGAACCGGCTATTCCGTCGGACATCCGCATCCAGACCGGGGCCGAACTCGCCGATGCCCGTCTCGCCGTCTGGGGAACCACCGTCGAGGGTCCGAGCGGAGAGGCCCGCAACGCCCTGGTCTTCGACCTCGGCAACGGACCGCAGCCTCTGCACAGCTCCGATGCCGAGCCCTATGCTCAGGTCGCCGTCGCCCCGCTGACCGACCGGTTTCTCCTCCTCTGGAACGACCGCCGTCCCTCGGGAGCCGGGATCTACGGCAGAGTGGTGTTGAAAGATGGAAGTTTCGGCGGGCCGGAGTATCTGTTCAGCTCAGGTGGAAAGCTTGAGGATCGGGTTTACTGGATGAATGGTCTGACGGGGACGACGATCTTGTGGAATGACGTTCGGGGAGCGGAAGTGATGGTCTATCGTCGTCGAGTCGATGGGGAGGGGAGAGTGGTGGGGATAGAGGAATCACTGGGAAGCGGCGGGATCGTGGAGCATCAGGTGAGCCGGTTGCCTGACGGTCGTGTGGTGTTGGGTCGGGAGTCGGGGGAAGGGATGGTGCTGGGAATTGATGGGGAGATGGAATCGAAGGGGATCGCCGCGGAACGATTGCGTCGGCCGCATTATATGGGCGAGGATGGGAGCTTTGCGATGCTGGACTCGAACCGGTTTTTGTACTACGAAGACATCCGTGCACCGGAGCCGGTGTGGGAGAAAATACTTGGGTCGGTACACGGCAGAGAGGTACAGTATGACATGGCGGTGATCCGGCAGCGGGCTGATACCTTCGTTGTCGTGTGGCCGACTTTCCTTTTTCGGTGGACGGAGCCAAGGGAAAGAGGCGGGTACTTTGCTCTGGAAACGCAAACACTTCTCTTCTTATCCAAGGATGATTCCATCCGGGTCGCATGGGAATACCTTGATCTGAACGGAGTAAATGACGGAGTCCCAGCCACGTTCGCCTTCAAACGGTATCTGGGAGAATGTGCAGGAAGTTCGTGGGTTCTGGTTGCAATAGACAGAGGTGTGGAATCCTACTACCTCTCGCGTTACAGTGTGGACAATCAGGGCTACTCTACCCATCAGGGAGTAACAGGAGGAAGAGGAGAGATCTTCGAAGAGGACAGACTTGATCTCCTCTATAACTGTCGCCCCCTTGACCTCCCCGGTGTCGCCCGCCTCCGCTCCGATACGCTCAGCACCATCCGGGTTCAATGGAGTGACGGGCCGGTGGAACTGACCGCATCGACGGCCGGGTATCGCCCGACGCCCCATGACGCTCCGGTGATAGGCATTCACGGCGATCGTCTGGTCGTCGGCTGGTATCGTCCGGAGATCAATGAACTGGGGGAAATCCGGTTCGACCGGTTTCCGATTCTCATCGAAGAATCCCGCGTTCAGTCCCGCGCCGATCAGAACAACACAACTGCGTGGCTGGGACCGACCCGGTATCAGGGTGGGGGAGGATACGTGAACCTGATCGTCGCGGCAACCCAACGGACTATCGAACACTGGCCGGTCACCGATGTCTACCTGGGCCTCTTCGCCCACGTGCTGAAGGAGTCCGGATGGAGACGTCTGAGGATGAGGGAAAGCAGGGTGCAACTGTCCGGAAGCCGCTTCCCGAACGCTTCGTTCTACGCCGTCGGCCACGATCCCGATCTTGACCTGTCGGCCGTTGCTTTTGCCGGCCCACTCTTTGATTACTCCGGCAATACATGCGGTTACGCAATCATTTCCGACACGGCAACGGCCTCCGGAGAGTTCCCCTGTGCATGGCGGCCACGCTACATTCTTCCGGTCGACTCTACCACGGTCCTGCTGATCGGCGATGATGACAGCCTGAGGAGTGTCGGTGCGGGAAAGAATCCGCAAGTATTTTTTCTTCCTTCTGCGACCCCTTTCCAACCGAGCGGCTACTGGAAGATGTCCGGTTCACGACTTCTCCGCGAGTTGCGGGAAGACGGAACGAAGACTCGTCAGTTCCAGCTCCTGTCGCTTGACGGAATGCTCCTCCACTCAACGACGTTGGAGGATGTCGTTGACTCAGTCGACTTTTTTCCGATCGAGAACCGGAAAGACGGTTCGGTTGTTCTGTTGCAGGGGAGTCCGGAGGGCGTGCGGTGTTTTCATTTCGACAGCGAACTTCGCCTGCTTGCCGATCCTTCGGGAAGATCCCGGTCCGGCATACGAATCAGTTCAGAGCAAACGGCTGCAAAATCACCGGCAGGCGTTATCCGGAACGACTCCCTCTTCTTTGTCTGGCTGGGGGAGGCCGATCAGGTCTACGGCAATGTCGTCGACCTGCGGAAACCTCTCTCATCGGTTCGCGAGCATGATCCGGCAGCCGATGACTTGCGGATTATTCCCAATCCGGCGGGCGATCTGGTCCGGCTTCAGCTTCCGTTTGTCGTCGGAACGGATGCGCTCGTAGAATGCATCGATGCCGCGGGTAATTCCGTTTCGATCCGGACGATGCGAAGTTCCGTGAAGGAAATTCTGCTTGACGTTTCGAATCTTCCAAGTCAGATCTATCTTGTGCGGGTCTCGTCGGCTTATGAGAAAGTTGAAGGGAGAATGATTGTCGTACGATAGAGGTCACTCCCTTTCAAGGTCAGTGCAAAAAGCTTCAACCCAATACCTTTGGAGAGATAAGAATGCGGAGACACAACTTCAGATGTGATGAGATCATGTCCCGGTTCGGCAGATTGAAGGCTCTCTTTTTTGTGATGATGCTTTTTCTGATTTCGGTCCTTTCATTGTCGACACTTTTTGCCCAGCAGAG
This sequence comes from uncultured Chlorobiota bacterium, assembly GCA_946481475.1. The sequence continues at coordinate 13,282 of CAMLOB010000011.1, forward strand.
ACCGGATGTTGGCCTTTCCAGCGACATCCGCAATCCTGACTTCCCGTCGGACATCCAGATTCAAACCGGGGCCGAACTCGCCGATGCCCGTCTCGCCGTCTGGGGAACCACCGTCGAGGGTCCGAGCGGAGAGGCCCGCAACGCCCTGGTCTTCGACCTCGGCAACGGACCGCAGCCTCTGCACAGCTCCGATGCCGAGCCCTATGCTCAGGTCGCCGTCGCCCCGCTGACCGACCGGTTTCTCCTCCTCTGGAACGACCGCCGTCCCTCGGGAGCCGGGATCTACGGCAGAGTGGTGTTGAAAGATGGAAGTTTCGGCGGGCCGGAGTATCTGTTCAGCTCAGGTGGAAAGCTTGAGGATCGGGTTTACTGGATGAATGGTCTGACGGGGACGACGATCTTGTGGAATGACGTTCGGGGAGCGGAAGTGATGGTCTATCGTCGTCGAGTCGATGGGGAGGGGAGAGTGGTGGGGATAGAGGAATCACTGGGAAGCGGCGGGATCGTGGAGCATCAGGTGAGCCGGTTGCCTGACGGTCGTGTGGTGTTGGGTCGGGAGTCGGGGGAAGGGATGGTGCTGGGACTTGACGGAGAGATGGAAGCGGAGGGGATCGCCGCGGAGCGGTTGCGTCGGCCGCATTATATGGGCGAGGACGGAAGCTTTGCGATGCTGGACTCGAATCGGTTTCTGTACTACGAGGATATCCGTGCGCCGGAGCCGGTGTGGGAGAGGAGGTTTACGGCCGATCATTACGATCCTCTCGACTACGATCTTGCCTTCCTCCGGCAGCGAGCCGATACGTTTGTTCTCCTTCGTTTTGCACTCGGTCATTCCTCCTTCGATCCGTATCCCTATTCTTCCCTGAAGATTATTCAGATAGAATCTTCCCTCTTTACATCCGCCTATGACTCCGCTCGCACCCTCCGCGATACGCTCCACTGGTTCGGATCGTCGGATGATATGCCGCAGCGAATCGTGTTCAAAAAACATCTGGACGAATGTGAGGATATCTCACGCGGTCTTATCGGGTTGGAGCACGAGTACATTAATACGAGGAACAAATACCAGACTGCGGTGGTCTTCAGCGTCGATCGTGAAGGGAGGGTAAGGGACGTCTGGAGACGGACTGTCGCGAGCGGGATCTCGTATGAAAAGGATTTCACCATCCTTGCCCAGATCTGCCGGCCTCTCGGGCTCCCCGGCGCAAACCGGCTCCGTGCGGATACCCTCAGTTCAATCCGTGTGTATTGGAGCGGGGGAGAGTGGATCGAATATGCCGTTGATGCCGCCGGTTATCGGCATACGCCGCATCAGTCGCCGGTGATCGGTCTGTACAACGGCCGGATCAAAGTCGGCTGGTACCGTCCGGAGGCGAACAGACTTGAGATGCTCTCCTTCACCGATTTCCCGGATGGGGTAGACTCTCTTTCCTCACACCTCCGTGTCGATATGAAGTATGAGGGGACTCGTCGGGAGGGGCTGCGGTATCAGAACGGGGGCGTGCTGTTGGGGGATGCCGCTCTGATCACCGGAGTATCGGATCCTACAGGACATCCCGACCATCGGTATAACCATCTCTATATGGGGTTCTGTACGCACTTCTTCGGAGAAGGAGGGTGGCGGCGGGTGACTGTCTACGAAGATATGAACGCCCATCCATACTTGAGTCCGCGCATGCCGATTCATGGTATCGGCTACGATCCGAACGCCGATCTGATAGCCGTCTCCTTCTACGAACTGTTCGGCGGCAACGGCAGATCAAGCTTTGCATTCGTCTCTCCGTCGGACACCGTCATTACCACGGCATACTACTCTCCTCCACCCTGGCCGCTGCGGCAGATCTTCCCGCTCGATTCCGGCAGTGTGCTGCTGATCGGCGATGAGGGGCGGGGACGCATTGTCGAGGTCAACCGCGGTTGGTCGGATGTGGTCTGGCCGTTGGACCCGCCCTATCAATCGACCCGCTATCATCGGCTCCACGGGTTCCTTCTCCTTCGTGAATCGGTACGTCCCGGCATGAGTTCCCGTCGACTCGATCTCCTTTCAATTGACGGCGGCATTATTGACTCTGCAATCTTCGAGGGCATTCCGGATTCGGCAGGCTTCTTCCTCGTGCAGAATCCGGACGACAGCTCATTCCATCTTCTCTATGGCGGCTCCGGCGGTGTTCGGTATACCCACCTCGACCGGCACCTTCGGGTTGTTCCCGACGGTCAGGGACGACCGGAGTTCGATCTCCGGATCAGCGACGGCTCCGGTGTCGTCGGTTCTCCCGCCGGTGTTCTCAGGAACGATTCGCTCTTCTTTGTCTGGCTGGACGAAGACCAACAGGTCTACGCGAACAGGATGCCGATAACCCGGGTATCCGATCCTTCGCTTGTCGATATCGGTGGCAATCGACTTCATATCTATCCCGGCTCCGCCCGCGATGTTATCGTTCTCTCTCTGCCCATGACAGGAGAGCATGACGTCATCGTTGAGTGCTTTGATCCGGTCGGGAAGGCCGGTTCGGTCCGGATCATTCAACAGCTCAGCGATACTGTTCTGGTCGACATCTCCGGTCTTTCACGCAGTCTCTGGCTTATGCGGGCCACTGTCGGCGACCGGACGTTCTTCGGCAAATTTCTGGTCTTCCGGTAGAAAAAGCGGATATTGAACGGACTCCGGTCGTTTGGTGCCGGAGGGAAGCATCATCAATATTCATCGGGGAGCCGGATCAATGTCGCAGACAACTTCTTCTCCTTCTTCACATCCGCACATTCTCATCGTCGGTGCCGGTCTGATGGGACCGGCTGCGGCATTCAACGCGCTGAACGACCCGGCGGTCGGTCGGGTGACGCTGGTCGATCTGGATCAGGGGAAGCTGGATCGGGCGTATGAGGAGATGTCCCGTCGGGAAATTCACGGCGGTGAGGAGTCTCCTCTGTCGGAGCGCTTTCACATTCGTCGGCACGATCTCTCAGATCACAGTGGAACGGTCAACCTGTTCCGCGATGCCGATGTCGTCCTGACGGCCCTTCCCTGGCGTGCCGTCGTCCCCTCCGTTCGCGCGGCTCTGGAGGCGGGTGTGCCGCTGGTCGACCTGGCGATTCCTGATGACGACGAGATGGCCGAGCTCCGGCAGGAAACCGAAGAGAAGGGGGGCTTCATCCTTCTCGGATGCGGACTGGAACCGGGGCTGACCGAGATCGAGGCCCGTCGGCTTGCCGGGCGGCTGGATGAGGTTCACGGCTTCGACATCATGGTCGGCGGCATCCCCGAAACTCCTTCCGGTCCGCTCGGCTACCGGATCGTCTTCGGCGGCGATCAACTCCCCCTGCGCTCCATCCCGGCCCTCGTCTTCATCGACGGAGAGCGGAAGATCATGGACCGGTATTCCGGGGAGAGTCGTACCGAATTTGCCGGCGTCGGGAGGGTGGAGGCGTGGCACGAGGGGATCATCCCCTGGCTCCTGGATCAGCCGGAGATGACCGGATTGCGTCACGGACAACAGCGGACGATCCGCTGGCCCGGCTATGCGGGGAAGGCCCGCGCGCTGAACGAACTCGGATTGCTCGGAACCGAGCCGATACGGGTCGGCGATGTTTCGGTTGTCCCGAAAGATCTGGTCGACACGCTTCTGCGTCCGCACGTGACGATGCGGGAGGAAGATCGGGATATCACTCTCTTTCGCGTGGAGGTAAGCGGTCTGAAGGATGGAGAAGAGATAACGTTGAAGACCGAGATGATCGATCGCTACGACGAGGAGACCGGTTTCACCTCGATGGCCCGGACCACCGCCTTCACCGGCGCGATCCTTGCCCGGATGATCTCTTCCGGAGAACTCTCCGCCGTCGGACTCCGGACGCCGGATGAACTGGTGACCGGCGGAGCGTATGAACGGATGATCGAAGAACTTGCAAAGGAGAACGTCCGGTTCCGGACCTGTTCATACAGCGCCGAGGTGCGAAACTTCATGGACACGGAGGGGAAGCTGAAGACCCTGCCGTCGAAGCGTTCGAAGCGTGATCCGGTGCTCCACTATCTCTCCACCTTCTTCGATCCGGCTGTCGAATACAGTGAGAGCGAAGTCAACCGGATACTGAACGGACTTCACAACTTCAACGATGCCGCCTGGTTGCGCCGGAAACTGGTCGACGGAGGATGGTTCGAGCGGGAGAAGACCGGGGAGCGATACAGGGTCAGGATGGAATCAATGAAAAATGAAAAGTGAAAAACGCAAAATGGTATGATCGTAGGGGAGCAAATCTTGCCCACAAACTCCATTCCGCCGGAACCTCTACGTCCCCGCCGCCAGGGCACGCTCCACCATCATCGAGCCGAGTCTTGCCAGATCCTGAAGTGTTGTGAAGCGGACGGGCTGGTCGACAGAGAGAACGAGGCCGTGGGATGAGAAGAGAATCAGGGGGACTTCTTCCCGCCGTTCATCCCGT
>CAMLOB010000012.1 GCA_946481475.1 uncultured Chlorobiota bacterium
GACACCGACAAATCCCCTTCGCCTCCGCTCGGAGGAGCCGTAAACGTCTGACGTTCGACAGGTCTTGCCGACTCGGCGACGCGGCGGATCGTCTCGTCCGTCTCCGGAACCTGCGGAGTCCGTTCGGCTTGCGGAACGGATTCCGTTTTCTCTTCCTCACGGTTGCTCCGCTTTCCTCCCCGCTTCTTCTTCCGGTTTCTTTTCTCATTCCCCTGATCGGTCCGCTCCGGAGTCTGCGACGGAGCCGACGTCTGCGAAGCGGATGAAGGGGGAGGAGTCGGCGTCGACCGGGTTGCAACGGGAGGGGCTGAAGCAATGCTTTGGCGCGGAGATTCTCCGGTCACCGTCGGTCCCGACGGCCTGACGCCGGTTCCCGTTCCGACAATGGAAAATCCTTCGTCCACATCCGGCTCTTCATCCCCCATTGCGCCCTCATCGAACGTTCCGCCATCGCTTCCGAAATCATCGAAGCGGAGCGTGGCCCCACCGGTGACCGGTGCGGTTTTGACCGGCGGGACGGGAGCCGTCCGGGGCGTTTCGTGCGTACGGACCGGAGTCTCCGGTCCGCCGACATCATCGTCATTGTCGTTGACGTGGAACGCCTCCTGGAAGTCATCGAAGCGGATCCGGGTGGCGCTTGTCTTCGGATCGGTCGTCACCCTCGTCTTGAACGACGGCGGCGGCAGTGTCGTCCGCTTCCGCCGGATGCTGACCCGGTCGTTGATCCGTGCCCGGAGCGTCGTGTAGAAGGCGATGCCGCCGAGGACGGAGATCGAGCCGCCGATCAGCTTCACGATCGAATCGGGAAGGAAGATCGCAATGGCCGCGCCGAGAAGCGTAATCACAATGGCGAGCGCATCCTGCGGTTGCAGTGCGTCGCGAAAATCATTTGAATCGATAGACATGAAGTTTGCCCGTTGCTCCCTGATCCGTTACTCTGTCTGCTCTGCATGGGTAGATCCGCATGGGTAGAACATGCCGCCATTCCCCTCCAAGATCACTCAGTCGCCGCTCATCCCTCCGAGGCCGGCGCCGGAGTATATCCGGTCCGCCGCACCGTCATCCTCGTCGACTCTCCAGTGGTCACCTTCTGGGACTTCCCCTTTTCCGGTCCCTCCTTCATCGTGGCGGTTCCGACTACACTCGACTTGATTGTGGAGCTTCGCGTGACGGGAAATCCCGAGGAGAGGGAGAGAGTCCACGAGCCGCTGCCGGAGACGTCGACCTTGTCGATCTTCATTGTATAGTACTGATCGTCGATGTTCTTCTTCGGCAACCGGACGGCCGTCTTCAGTGCTGTAGTGATCTCGGCCCGCCGCTCCCCCTCGGCCTCCCGTATCGCCTTCAACGTCATGGTCACCGCAGCCTTGGCCGGCAGTCCGCTGACCGGAACCGAGTCGCTTCTGGTCCAGGAGGAACCGACCGAGACGGCACTGTCCGGAGCGAGCGTGAAGAACAACTGATTGACCATCAGGCCGATCTGCGTCCGGATGCCGATGCGGGCGTACTCCAGCGCCTTCGGGTTGACCGTATCGCTCTTGACCTTCATTGACTTCAGCGTGGCGTTGAGTATCGGCTCAACATTCGTCACGTCCGTTACGGTTCCATCCTTCTTCATCGAGACCAGAACCTGGCGTCCGATAAAGGCGCGGTAGCGTTCTCCTCCCGGCACGTTTTGCCCCCCCTGCGTATCGAAGCTGACGTTCTCCTTTCCGATCTTCACCTTCCCGGCGGAATCGACGACCGGTCGGCCGGTCGAGTCGACCAGAGGGGCACTGATCGAGACCGACGCACGGATACGGTTGTAGGTCACCCCCAGCACGACCGACCCGTCCTCATTTACATTCATCACGTTCATCGTCAGATCGAATGTCTCCTTCTTCGTCTGGGAGATATCGGCCATCGTACTGCTGCCGTTCGACTCGAGCCGGTACTTGTAGACTTCGCCGACTTTCGGAGTGATCGTCAGCCGGTACGTCCCTTCGGCATCTTCCACCACATCGCCGGTATCGGCCGGAAGTCCCGGCTCGTCTCCATTCCCGATCTCCCCACTGTCGGAAACGCTCGCCGAGTCGGTCCCGGAACCGGCATCCTCTCCCGGCTCATCGTTGCCGCAGGCGGCAAGCGAGATGAGGAAGAGGGAGAGAAGAAGAACGACAGACTGACGCGCAAGAAATTCTGAATTCACAAACGTTCCGATTCTATGATATTCCATGACATGACATTCGATGAGCCGCCGTGTCCTGCACTCGGCAGTCGGGACAACGGGCAAAGATACGAATCGGGGAGAGGATTCCCCTATAATGCGGAAACGGCGACCCCGCAATGGAATCACCGCACGAAATTCTTCACACTCTCGGCGCCGCCGGTAGAGCGGCAGGTCTCGCAAAGAAGACCTCTTCGAACTATTCTTCTTCCTTCTCCTCCCCTCTGGTCCTGACGACATGCCGGACCGTCCCCCGATAGACCGCCCCCTCGCTGATCATCTCCGAAGCCTTCCGGAGCGTCCCCTCTCCATCCCGCATATACCATTCGCCATCCTTGACGACGCACTCGCCGAAGACCGCCTTCTCCTCGTACCGGAAGAGGACGGTTGCCCCTTCGGTCCCTCCGGCCTCCTGATCGACAACGACCAGATCTCCCGGCCTGACCCCGCCGACTTCGGCCCCCTCGCGTGGGGCGCGAACGACGACGAAGTTTGCCGGAACAGTGGTGGAAACGTATTCGACGCGGGCAACCGACTCCGCATTTCCGTTCTGGTCTCGATTCATCTGACGGATCTCCGGAAAAATGTGCTGTCTTGAATTGAAAAGATCGGCAGAAGGAATGGTTCGTGCAAGGGGAGCCGGGGAGTTTATTCGTGCCGGAGGAGAAGACCGGACGGGAAATGCCGGGGAGAACGTATCTTTCCACCCGGTTGCCTTATCCGATCGACTCTCCGACACGGTATGAAAGAGAAGCTGACGGGAAAACTGAAGACATCGAAGTTCTACCGGGACAACCGCCCCTGGGTCATACGGCTCTATGCGAAGATCCGAAACGGATTCCGGAGAATCTTTGCGTTGTACGAGGGGACCGATGCGGCCGGAACGATCGAGAACATCCGGAGCAACATCCAGCTTCGCGGGGCAAACGTCTGGATTCTGATCTGTGCGGCCGGTCTGGCCTCGATCGGCCTGGACGTCAACTCGGCGGCGGTGATTATCGGCGCTATGCTCATCTCTCCGCTGATGACCCCGATCCTGGGCATCGGTCTCGGCGTCGGCATCAACGATCGCGATCTGCTTGTCGACGCGCTGAAGAATTTCGGCATCGCCGTTGCGGTCAGCCTCATTTCCAGCACCCTCTACTTCACGCTCACTCCACTGGGACAACCCGGTCCGGAACTGACCTCGCGAACCAGCCCGACACTTCTGGATGTCGGGGTCGCCCTCTTCGGCGGCATCGCCGGCATTGTGGCCGGATCGCGTCGCGAGAAGACGAACGCCATTCCGGGGGTGGCCATCGCCACAGCGTTGATGCCCCCCCTCTGCACCGCCGGCTTCGGCCTCGCCACCGGCCGCTGGGCCTACTTCTTCGGCGCCTTCTATCTCTTCTTCATCAATGCCGTCTTTATTTCCCTTTCCACCTATCTGATCGTCCGCTACCTCCACTTCCCCTACCACGAATTTCCGGATGAGCGGACCCGGGTGCTGACGCGCCGCTGGATCGGGGCCTTTGTGACGGTGGTGGCGATTCCGAGCGGGATCATCTTTTACGGCGTCATCACCGATCTGCAGGAACGGGGAGCGATCGAAAGTTTTCTTGACGATTATCTGACGACCGAGCAATATGAGCCGATCGACTGGGAACGGTTCGAGGCGGACAACATCGAGGGAGATACGATCAATCTGCTGAAGGTCTACATGGTCGGGGCACAGATCGATTCCAGCCGGATCGATTCCTGTCGCCTGGCTCTGGCCGGCTACGGTCTGGAAGGATACAATCTCAGGATCGTCCAGATGAGCATTACAAAGGAGGAAGAGGAACGGCTGAGCGAGGAGGCGGCCCGGCTTGCGATGAACATGATGGAGCTTAACCAGAAGACGGCCGACCTGAAGCAACTGCAGATCGACAGTCTGAAACGGGAGATCGAACGGATGAAGAGCGATACGATCCCGCTGACGGCCGTCAGCGCCGAACTGAAACCGGTGCTGCCCGAAGTTGAATGGATCGCCTTTGCCAAAGAGTTGCAGACCGCCGCCGATTCATCGGCCCCGGTCCCTCTGTTCATCTTCGACTACGCCGGTTCCTACGGCATCCGACGCCGCGAGATGGTGCGGGACCGGCTGGAAGCCTTCCTGCGCCGGCGACTCAATCTGGATACGCTGACGCTCCGACGGCTGACTGAATAACGACTGACCGAATAATGGAAGAAGGCGTCCGGTCCGTTGACCGGACCGAACGCCTTCTTCATCTGTTCCGTTATATCGATATGTTTCACCCGTGCCGGGTGTCGTTTCGGCAGGAATCGGGAACCTACATTCCCCCCTCGTACTCCTCGGCTTCTTCCATTCCGTCCTCAACACCCATACCGAGTTCCGCCAACGCCGCCATGAAGTTCACCGACGCGCGGTTGAACATATTTCCCAGCTCCATGGCGACTTCAGGAGTATTCATTCCCAGATTGGTGGCCGCACTCTCGATGCGGGTATTGATCTCCATCATCCGCTCATCTTCCGACAGCGTTATGAGGGCTGTGGGGTCTTCGGTCTCAAGCAACAGTTCCGCCAGGTTATCAAAAACCTCGGTCACGCCCGGCTCGGCCGCGGCTACGTCCTCGGCGGTGGAAATTCCTTCAATGATTCCGGCGAGCTTATCCATCTGGTTCACATAGACATCCACATCGCTCGACGCTTCCTGCGCTGCAAGCTCGGACGTCCCCGCCATCACCAAAAGACCGAGTGCAGCCATCAGACAGGAAAACGATCTCGTCATAAAACCTCCATAAGTAATAAAAGAAAAGGCTGAAGATGTTCTGATCGACAGAGACTGTCTTCAGCCGCAATAAATTTCACGTCATCGGAATCGGATGTTCTCGGATTCCGCAAGCGGGTGGGTCAGACGTCCGACCGGACCAAATCGTTTTCCTCTTCGGTTCGATCCCCCTTCTTTCTCCAGAAAATCGCAACCGGAATGATCACGCAGTACGCAATCGTCAGCAGGATCGGTCCGATAGCCGTGGCCGTGGAGTTGTTCCACTCGGATTTGTCGGTCATCGGCTGTTCGGAGACCGCCGTGTTCATCAGCAGATAGCCGATAATGATGACGGCGATGCCGATGCCGATGCCGATAAGATTCGGAACTCCCCAGGGGATATTCCAGCGTACCGCCGAGGTCTCCACGCTCCGCCCCGTAGGACGGCGACGCTGATTCCGCTCGCGCGGCGAACGTGTCCGGCTGCGGGTTGCGGGATTCTGTGTTGCCATAAGGTTTCTGAAAAAATTCGGGCGTTGTCTTTTTTGCAATGCGGGGCGAATATACGGGATCGGATGAAACATCGGAAGAGGAGTTGATCTTCTTCCGCTTCGGACGTGGTGGAAGCCGGGGTGTTCCCTGACGGGATTGATGGGAAAACGGTACACGGATCAGAACGGTACCGATAGTCGCCGCTCAGCCCGCAAATCCGAACGTCGTGGCGATCCACTCGTTCTCCCGCTCCTCGGCCCGGGGCTCCAGTCCCTCCCGACGGGCGGCATCGACCAGTCCCTGATAGTCCTCGATCAGCACACCGGAGGTCATCAGCAGCCCGTCCGGCCGGTTCAGTCGGCGGACGATCTCCGGAAGGAGACGGATAATCAGATTCCGGTGAAGATTCGCCAGGACAAGATCGAATCCGGTCGCCTCCAGTTCTTCAAGCTCGGCCTGCACGACCTCGATTTCTTTCTCAACATCGTTCAGCAGAATGTTTTCCCGCGTGTTCTCCACGGCCCACTCGTTGTTGTCGAAGGCGATGATCCGCCCGGCTCCCCGCTTTGCGGCGATAATCGCCAGCGCGCCGGTTCCGGTTCCGATATCCATCACGCTTTTCCCCTTCAGATCGACCTCCATCATCAACCGGGCGATCAGCCGGGTCGATTCGTGGTGTCCGGTACCGAAGGACATCTTCGGATCAATCGTGATCACCAGCTCCCCCTCCCCGGGTTCGACCGGATTCCAGCTCTGCGTGAAGATCAGTCCGTCGGTCACCCGAACCGGTTCCAGCGACTGCTCGAACTCCAGGTTCCAGTTCTGCTCCTCGATCTCCCCCCGCTCGAACCTCGCCCCGGCTCCACGTTCGCCGAGCGAGTCGCGAAGATCGGCAATCATATCGTCGTCGAGCACTCCCTCATCGAAGTAGAGGGAGACCGCCTCGTCATCGTCGAGCATGCCGGTAATCGGCATCGTGCCGCCGATGGCGATCAGCAATTCCAGCGTCTCCCGGTCGGCCCGGACGGTCAGTGCATCGTAGTGTTTCATAAGAAGTTGTGGTTGTCTCTCCTCAGGCGGGTCGCTTCCGGTTCAGTTCATCCGGGACAAGCCGGTAGAGGGTATAGACAAGAAGTTTGCCGACCTGACCGAGCGTTTCGGTGCCGATGTTCTCCATGTTGTCTTTCTGGGTATGCCAGTAGCGGCGACGGGGATCGGCCGATTCGTGCCCCACCAGTTCCACGTCGATGATGTCGATGGTCGGGATGCCGGCGATCTGGTTCAGGGGGAGATGATCGTCCTGGATCTCCTTCCCCACAACCTGCTTGAATGCGGGAAGCTTGAGGAATGCGGCCGCATTCCAGAGACTGGTAGCGACCGACGGAGCATATTTCATCGAGTTCCCCTCTATCGGAAAGAATGCCTCCTTGTCGCCGACCATGTCGAGCAGCACCCCGAACGAGGGACGGTATCCCGGCGGCAGATTGCCTGCAAAATGTTTTGCACCGAGGAAGTACTGTTCAATTCTATCGATATCGGAATCGCCGTAATCCTCGCCGTCGAACAGCACGATGTCGACGCCGATCGGCTGCGGATGCTCCTTCAGGAGGCGGGCCAGTTCCAGCAGCACGCCGACCCCGCTGGCCCCGTCGTTGGCGGCCGGGATCGCCTGGTCCCGTTTCTCGACATCGGGATCTTCCTCGGCTCTGGGGCGCGAATCCCAGTGAGCGCAGAGGAGCACCCGAACGTTCGCCTCCGGATTGAATGAGGCGATGATGTTCGTCAGGTTCAGCTTCTCGCCGTTATAGCCGGTATGGGTGAAGGTCTGCGGACGGACCGTGTCGGCATATTTGCCCAGCTCTTCCAGAAAGAATTCGATCGCCTTCTTCGCCCCGGGTGAATTCGGTTCGCGCGTTCCGAAGGAAACCTGCCGGGCCACATAGTCGTAGGCCGACTGCGCGTTGAACTCCGGCATGCCGGCCGGATCGGGGAAGGCGTTGGTGGGTGCCGCAGCGGTATCGGATGGTTTCCCGTCTCCGTTCTGCGCATCTTCCGGACATCCGATGAAGATCGGGGCGAAGAGCAGGATCGGGAGGATCCTGAGAATGATCGATAAGCGTGTCACGTTCCTCTCCGGGAATTTCTGTAATGGTATCGGTGTTTGTACGTATAAGAACGACCCCGCATCCGGTGCGGGACCGACAGCGGAAGAGTTCAAAGATAGCAAGTTCGGTTTGCCTGAACTGTTCTTTTCGGAATCCATCCTCTGTCTTCTTATTTTCAACGCAACTATTGCTCAATCACAATTGCACAATCACATAACCGAGGGAGAGAACACATGGCTTCCATGAGAGATTATCATGAGGAATCGAACGCGGCAAGTTCGTCATACGGAAAAGGGATGGTGCTCGGTCTGCTGACCGGCGGCGCGCTCGGGGCGGCTCTGGCCCTGCTCTTTGCCCCGAAGTCGGGACGCGAGCTTCGCGGAGACATTGCCGACCTGACAAACACGTACGTCGACAAGACGGGAGACATCGTCAACAACGCATCGGAGAAGGCGCGGCAGATCGTCAACGACGGGCGGCAGCGGGCCGAGCACATCGTTGAGGACGCCCGGCAGAAGGCATCAACGCTGCTGAACGATGCCGAGAAGATCGTTAACGAAGCGAAGGCAAAGGCCCAGTCGGCCACCGGGAAGGCGTCTACGGAAGTGAAGGAACAGGCCGAGAAACTGGCCGACGCGACGCGGGCCGGAATGCAGGCCTTCAAGGAAGGCTTGAAGAATGATCAGAAGCCGCCGATCGCCGGGGCCTGAACGGATTCGTTTCGCATCGGTTGTCCTACCCGTCATCAACGCAGGAATTTTTATGGTTGACCTTCTCTATATCGCCGGAGCAATCGCACTGCTCGCCCTTGCCGGACTGTTCATCTATCTGATCTTCTTTATCAGGGAGACGAAAGGTCTGGTGGCCAACGTAAGCAACACGCTGATGAATCTGGCAAACCAGGTGGAGGCCCAGCTTCAGAACGTCGACGGCATCGTGAAGAACGTCGGCAAACTGACCGACGACCTGACCGAGGTGGTGGACGATGCGACAAGCATTATCCATGAGGGACGGAATGTCGTGGTAAGTCTGCTGGAGCTGGAACAGACGCTGCAACGTTCGGTGCAGGAACCGATCATCGAGACGGTGTCGATTCTTTCGGCCCTCGGCAAGGGGATCAGAGCTTTCCGACTGCGGCTGTCCGACAGGATCCAGGCCCCGGAGGAGAGCAACGGCACCGGACCCCACTACCGGATTCCGCCGGAAGTGGAACGGGTCTGAACGGCATCGGGACAGATTCAGGGGAGCATGAAGTATATTCGTGCTCCCCTTTTCTTTTGCACTCCCTGTTGTTTTGTCCATACCTCGTTATCGCAAAACCATGCTCTATCTTGAAATCGGAAACAGCACCTGCAAGCTGGCGGAGAGAAAGCCGGATGGAACGTTCCGGACGGAACGGTTCGACGATTCCCCTTCTCTCCTTTCGGCAATACCGATCGGCGCGGAACTCCTCCTGGCCCCGGTTGCCGAAGCGAAAGCGTCCGCTCTTCTGCCGCAACTTGCCGAACGGGGAACGATTCATCGGCTTGATCGAAGCGACTTTGCCGACTTCGTTGCCGGAAGCTACGATACGCCGGAGACGCTCGGACTGGACCGCATTCTGCATCTCTACGCCCTTGAGACCGACGCCGTGGTTATCTCCTGCGGCACGGGGATCACCGTCGATGCGCTTCGCGATGGGAGGCCCTACTGGGGAGCGATTCTCTCCGGTTTCCGGACGGCATCCGAAGGACTGTCGGCCCACGCGCCGGCTCTTCCCGTTATTTCCTCTGAAGACCCGCCGCAACTTCCGGCACGGACGACGCAGGACTCCCTTGCAAACGGACTGATCACCGGAACAACTCTCGCCATTCAGGGTCTGGCCGATCTGCTTGCCGGGGCCATCGGTCTGGAGGATGCGGCACCGGCAATCATCACCGGAGGGGAGGCGGAAATTCTGGCCGGGCTCTGGCGAAGTCAGCGGAGCCTGGAGATCCGTCCGGACCTGCTCTTTGCGGGGATGGCGCGGAAAGGAGAATCGACCGGTTCGGAATCGTCGGCGAGATGAGAACGGAAGAGCAGATTTTTATCTTCTCTTTCTTCGGTAGTGCCGATCGGGTTATGGTAAAATTCCTTCATCGACCGGAAGAAAGAGTGGAAAGAAGGCTATATTTCCGGCCGTTTTCATCAGAACATCATGCGAAGAAGAACTATGTCAGACCATTTGAAAGCCGACTCCACATCCCCCCATCTGCTCATCGAATCGATTCTGCCGAAGGCCGGTCTTCTCCGCGAGACGGTGGCGATTCTGCTTGGAAGCTGGATTGTGGCGGCCTGTGCGCAGATCGAACTTCCGATGTGGCCCGTTCCGATCACCGCCCAGACGTTCGGGGTGGTTGTCGTCGGCGCGATGCTGGGGAGCAAACGGGGGGGACTTGCCATGGTCGCCTATCTTCTGCAGGGGAGTCTGGGGCTGCCGGTCTTTGCCGGAGGATCGTTCGGCATTGCAAAGCTGCTGGGACCGACCGGAGGATACCTTCTCGGATTTATCGCCGCCGCCTGGATCGTCGGTTTTCTGGTTGAGCGGGGGTGGGGAAGTTCGTTGCCGAAGCTCTCGGCTGCGATGACCGTCGGCACGCTTCTGATCTTTCTCTGCGGTCTTTCGGTTCTGGCATTCTATGTTCCGACGGAAGGACTTCTCGCGGCCGGACTGATCCCCTTCCTTCCCGGAGCGGCGATCAAGATCGCGGCCGGAGCCCTGACGGTAAGGGGAGCAACCCGACTCTCAACGGATCGAAGGGACTGATCCGCGCAAATCCGTCTCATCCGTTTTATCCGTGTACCATTTGTCCGAAAATCGCTTCTCACTCCCGACGCACCCAATCTGCCGAACACTCACTGCTCACGGCTGAAAGCTGACTGCTCACGGCTCATCCCCCCTGCAAACCGACCACCCCGGCATCCCGATACGGCTCGAGAACCTCTTCAAGACTCCGGGTTCCCTCGAACAACTCCAGCACGCGAAGCAACACCCGGTCGACCAGGGCATCCGGACAGGAGGCTCCGCTTGTCAGAAGGATCTCCAGCGGTCGCTTCTCCGGCAGCCAGTTTTCGGATTCGACCACCGTATGTGTGTGGAGATCGAAATGGCGGACGGTCCCCTGCGAAAGGATCTCCTCCGGTCCCTTGATGAACCAGGTCGGCATCATCTTCTCGCAAAGCTCCACCAGGTGAGAGGTGTTGGAACTGTTGTATCCGCCGACAACGATCCCGATATCCCCTCCCGACTTCACCAGTTCGATCGTTGCCGTCTGGTTCTCGTTGGTGGCATAGCAGAGCGTGTCGCGCGTGTCGGCGAAATGCTGTGTGATGTTCTCCTCTCCGTAACGTTCGGCCACGGCACGACGAAGCCGGTCGGCGATCGCCTGGGTCTCGGTGGCGAGCATCGTCGTCTGGTTGACGACGCCGATCCGCTGCAGGTCACGCTCCGGACGGAATCCTTCGCTCGCCTGATCGCGGAACCACTCTTCAAACTTCTCCTGCGGATGTTCTCCGGTGATGATTCCGGCAAGTCGTTCGGTCTCCTCCATATCCCGGACCACCACCGTCGGGGCTGAACGACTGCTGTGGGAGACGGTGGCGCGGGTCTCCTCGTGGCGGGGTTTGCCGTGGACGACGACCGAGTAGCCCCCCTCGCCGATCTTTTCGCTCCGGTTCCAGACTTTCTGGACAAAGGGACAGGTGGTGTCGAAGCTGTAGGGATCAATCCCCCGCCCCTCCAGCATCTCCTGGATTTCCAGCGTGGTGCCGAATGCCGGCACGATCACGATATCATCCGGAGTCAGATCGTCCCAGCCGACCAGTTGTTCTCCCCCCGTGGTCATGATGAACCGGACCCCCATGCCGAGGAGATCTTCGTTGACCGTCGGGTTGTGGATCATTTCAGAGAGGAGGAAGACCCGTTTATCGGGATGTTCGGCAACGGTACGGTAGGCGATTTCGATGGCATTCTCCACGCCGTAGCAGAAACCGAAATGCCGTGGAATGTGAAAGCGGACCGGACCGAAGTCCAGGAGAGCGGGAGAGAAATCACGACGGCGCGGATCGGAAGCTCCACGCCCCCGCTTCACCGCGCCGAGAATGTTTGATTGATAGTAGTCCGGAACGTCGAATGTGCGTCGTGCCATAGGAACAATGCGCTGGTCAATGGTCGGTCTGCAAGATACCACCCTCCGACGCCCGATGAGGTTGCATCGTGTGAGGGGAGTGGGAGATTCCGGACGGAATTCCCACCCCTCTTCACAGCTTCAGTGAATCCGCTCCATCGGATGCTCCTCTCCACCTTCCTTCCCTTTCGGTCGTTTCCGGCGACCGACTTTCGGACGGCTGATGCGGTGCATCATGTAGGAACCCCGAATGTGATCCTGAAAGAAGCGACCTTTTGAAGGGGAGGCGAGGAATTGACGGACCACCTGCGGAGGGACGTGGGCATATCGATAGATACCCCCGGCCTTGAAGACCACTTCCAGAAGCAGATGTTCCGGATCATATCCGATAGCGTGAATCGCGGTTGAACGAACAGTCATCAGTTTCATCGTTTTTCTCCTTCCTTTGCATCGTACGGACTGTCGACAATATGGTTGACAAATATACCGAATCAAGACGTTTTTGTAAACCAAAATATGATTGGTGAAGGCGACAATGCGTATCTGGTTCCGGGAAGAAAAGTCGAAACTTTCCGTTTCCTCCGACCGATACCGGGGAGATTCTTCACGCGTTTACTATTTTTGTCTCCTTACTGCAAAAAAGGCACGACGCACCTGTTTTTGAATAGAATCCACATGATTACCGTTCCATCACACATCGCATCCTTACGGCCCTATCAACCCGGCAGGCCGGTCGAGGAGGTCGAGCGTGAACTTGGCATCCATAACGTGATAAAACTGGCATCGAACGAGAACCCGTTCGGGGCCTCTCCCCGGGCGATCGACGCGATTCGTCGCTCACTCGGAAATCTTGAACAATATCCCGACGCCGGTGTCGGGCTGCGCCACGTGCTGGCGAACCGGCATGTCATCAAGGCCGACAACGTGATCTGCGGCTCCGGGTCGGAATCGGTGATCGCCACGGCACTCCGTACGTTCCTTGCCCCTGAAGACGAGATGATCACGAGTGCCGGAACATTTGTAGGGTTTCAGGTGCTGGCCCATATCGCAGGGGTCAAGACCCACTATCTCCCGATGCGGAACTACACGTATGATCTGGACGCGATGGCCTCGCAGATCAACGAACGAACCAAGATCATCTACATCGCCAACCCGAACAACCCGACCGGTACAGTCGTCACGACGAACGAACTGGAGCGGTTTATCGAGAAGGTTCCGGAGACTGTTCTGGTGATTCTGGACGAGGCGTACTTCGAGTACGCCTGCGAGTATCCGGACTATCCGGATTCGATGCGGTGGCGGTGGGACAATGTGCTGACCTGCCGGACGTTCTCCAAGGCCCACGGACTGGCCGGCATCCGGATCGGGTACGGGATGGCCCACTCGGAGATAATCGCCGCCATGATGAAGACGAAGCTCCCCTTCGAGCCGAGCACACCGGCAACCGCAGCCGGAATTGCGGCGATGGAGGATGAAGAATTCATCAAAAAGACCGTGGAGCAGAATCGGGAAGGTCTGCGGTATTTCCACAACGAGTTCGAGCGGCTTGAACTGGACTTCGTTCCGTCGCTGGCAAATTTTGTGATGATCGACTTCGGCCTGCAGGAGACGGCCGGACGTATCTTCGACGGTATGCTCCGCCGCGGCGTCATCACCCGTCCGTTGGCCGGATTCGGCTTTCCCCACTGCCTCCGCATCTCCACCGGCACGGCCGAACAGAACAAGCGGTGTGTGGAGACGTTGGAGGAGGTACTGGCCGAAGAGAAGGTGTAAGTGCGTTGTGAGTGAGAGAGTGTGGGGGTATAGGAGTGGGGCATGTGCAACCAACCGTAGGGGGCAAAAACTTTTGCCCCTGTTGCAGGGTTACCCCTGCTGCAGGGTTCGCCACAACCATCGGTCTTCCGCTGCAGCGCACCGGAAGCGGTCCGGACAGAAAATCGGGAATCAATCAACAGAGTATAATTTCATTTTGCATTCAGCGTGAGGTGTACATGGAAACAGCAGAGCAATTGAACCAGGTAGAACAGGCCGAAGCACTGTTCACGATCCACCAGATTCATCATGTCGAATTCTATGTCGGCAACGCAAAGCAGGCCGCCTATTATTATCGACGCGGGTACGGTTTCAAATGGACCGGCTATCAGGGACCGGAGACCGGCGTGAAGGACCGGGTCAGCTACCTGCTTGAGCAGGGGAAGATCCGTTTTATCCTGACCACACCCCTGAATCCGGATTCGGCGATTGCACAGCATATCCTGAAGCACGGCGACGGCGTCCGCGACATCGCCTTCCATGTCGACGATGCGGCCGAGGCCTACCGGATCACCACCGGGCGGGGAGCCGATGGGGCGGTGGAACCGCATGAGGTCAGCGATGACGAAGGGAAGGTGGTCCGCTCGACGATCAAGACCTACGGAGACACGGTCCACTCCTTTATCGAAACGAAGGACTATAACGGCTTCTTCCTCCCCCACTTCGAGCCGCGCGAGGACAATCTTGCCGAGCCGGTCGGACTGAAGCATATCGACCATATCGTCGGAAACGTCGACTGGAATCAGATGGAAGAGACGGTCAACTTCTACCGGAACATTTTCGGCTTCCGTCGTTTCGTCTCCTTCGACGACAAGGACATCTCCACCGAGTACAGCGCCCTCCGCTCCACAGTTGTGGCAAACGACAATCTCTGGATCAAATTCCCGATCAACGAACCGGCCGAAGGACTGAAGAAGTCGCAGATCGAGGAGTACGTCCAGTTCTACAAAGGCCCCGGTGTGCAGCACGTGGCGGTCGAGTGTCAGGACATCCTGGCGACTATCGACCAGTTGCGGAAGAACGGCATCGAGTTCATCAACGTACCGGAATCCTATTACGACGATCTGCTGGACCGCGTCGGCGACATCCAGGAATCGATCGATGAACTCCGCCGACTGAACATCCTGGTCGACAAGGACGACAAGGGCTATATGCTCCAGATCTTCACCAAACCGGTCGAGGATCGTCCCACCCTCTTCTTCGAGTTTATCCAGCGTCGCGGCGGCGAGTCGTTCGGGAAGGGGAACTTCAAGGCGCTCTTCGAGGCGATCGAGCGTGACCAGGCGGCTCGGGGCAATTTGTAAGATCAGCACCGAAGCGGGCTTCCGGAAGGACCGGAAGCCCGCTTTTCCATGAAAACCCGTCCGGAACGAGAACCGAATCATTCAGGAGAGTATTCAACCGTACACTATGGCAGCAAGCAAGAAATCGACCGGAGGACTGAAAAAAACGTCCTCATCCACATCGCGTGAAAAAGCCGCAAAGAAAACCCCGGCCGCAAAGAACGGCATCACAAAAGAGGCATCCGGAGCCGGAGGGATCAACCGACTGACGTCGCTGATTTCCTCGGAGCCTTCGTTCTTCCGAACAGTTGAACGGTACTTCGATCGTGCTGCCGCGCACGCCGATTTTCCCACCGGTATTCTCAACCAGATCCGCGCCTGCAACTCGGTCTATATGGTCCGCTTTCCGGTCCGTATCGGCGAGGATGTGCAGGTCTTTACCGGGTGGCGCGTGCAACACTCACAGCATCGTCTTCCGGCCAAGGGGGGTATCCGCTTTGCCGAACACGTGACGCAGGACGAGGTGATGGCCCTGGCCGCACAGATGACCTACAAGTGCGCCATCGTGAACGTCCCCTTCGGCGGAGCCAAGGGGGGAGTGCAGGTCGATGCGAAGAAGTATGACGCCGACGTTATCGAACGGATCACGCGCCGCTATACGATGGAGCTGATCAAACGGAACTGCATCGGCCCCGGCATCGACGTGCCGGCTCCGGACTACGGAACGGGTCCGCGCGAAATGGCCTGGATCGCCGACACCTATCAGGCGGTCTCCCCCGGACAGATGGATGCGCTGGCCTGCGTCACCGGCAAACCGGTCTCGCAGGGGGGAATCCGCGGAAGGAATGCGGCAACCGGACGGGGTCTCTTCTTCGGCGTCCGCGAGGCGCTCTCCACCGAGGAGAACGCAAAGCTCTTCGGTATGGAGCCGGGACTTGAAGGGAAGCGGGTGATCGTGCAGGGACTGGGGAACGTCGGTTACTGGGCGGCGAAGAACCTGCAGGACGGCGGAGCGGAGATCATCGGCATCGCCGAGTACGAGGGGGGAATCTACGACAAGAACGGACTGGATGTCGACGAGGTCTTCCAGCACAGGAAGGAGTCGGGTTCGATTCTGAATTTCAAGAAGGCGAAGAACATCAAGCAAGGGAACAAGCTGCTTGAGTATGAGTGCGACATTCTTGTCCCGGCCGCTCTGGAGAATCAGATCACCTCACAGAACGCCGAACGGATCAAGGCAAAGATGATCGCAGAAGGGGCCAACGGTCCGGTCAGCGCCAACGCCGAGGCGATTCTGCTGCAGCGGGGCATTCACATGCTGCCGGATATCTACGTCAATGCCGGAGGTGTGACGGTCAGCTACTTCGAGTGGCTGAAGAACATCGCCCACGTCCGGTTCGGGCGCATGGGCAAACGGCATGAGGAGGGGACAAACCGGCGGATCGTCACGATGATGGAGAAGGTGACCGGACACTCGCTCTCGCAGGTGGAGCGGGACCTCTTCATCCACGGAGCCGACGAGGCCGACTATGTGGACTCCGGACTGGAGGAGACGATGATCAACGCCTACTACGAGATCGTGGACACCTACCGGCAGAACCGCCGGATCAAGGACCTGCGGACCGCCGCCTTCCTCGTCTCGATCAACAAGATCGGTACGGCGTATATGGAGCTGGGGATTTTCCCGTAAGGGGAAGAGAAGACAGAAGGGAATATTCAAATGCCCGCCGGTCGCCTGTGACCGGCGGGTGTTTTTTTAGAAGTCTGAGCGGGTTTCAGGCAACCATCTCATTTTCAAACGAGGCTGAATAATATTTGTAGTTCCGACACACACTAATCGGGTTAAATCAGTCTACGTGCGGCTACTGATCCGAATCATTGAAGAGACACACTGAATTATGGACATGACCACACATCGCTGCCCGGTTATTTTCTATCCCTGCGATGAGGGAGGATTTGTTGCCGGGATCCTTTCACTTCCCGGCTGTATGGCCCAGGGTGAAACCGTTGAAGAGTGCATCGAAGAACTGGAATTGATAATTGATCTCTGGCTTGAGACTGCACGCAAGGAGAAGAGGCCGATTCCCGATCCCGATACCGTCATTGAGCAGATAAGATTGTGGAATGCGGAGATACGGAAGCCGTTGCCCTGACTGGAGAATTCGGATCGGCGATATCCGGATCACAGTGTAACGCCGAGCTAATGCCCTCTCTTCTCGCTACTCCACTCCCAACTCGATGTACGTTCTCAGATCTTCTACCTGCCGATTGCTCCAGTCGCTCGGCGGTAAAGAGAGGCATGCAGGTCGGATGCTCTATCGGCGCTTCATATCCTTCTCTCAGTATCCGGTAGAAGAAAGACTTGGAAGCCTTCGAATCTTTGCCGCCATACGACGACCCCATCTCCCCTGCTTTGCCTTTCCTCGGACATCGTATTCCTTCAGCGGATCGCCGGAACCGATATACGGCACAAATCCCCTCCCCGACCCGCCACACCCCGTAACCCACTATTTCCCCGGCTCTTCCGTATTTTGACCCCGATTTCAAAGGTGAGGTCCGTCCTGCCGCCGACATACGGGAATTGCAGAGACCGGACGATCCGCGATTGCGATTATCAATCACGACACTATCATAGAGGAGAGTACCATGGAAACGAACGGCACTCCGACGAACGGACA
>CAMLOB010000013.1 GCA_946481475.1 uncultured Chlorobiota bacterium
CCCGCAGATCGTTCAGCAACCGGAACATAGGGTCAGCCCGCACTGCGTAGAGAAGGCTGTCGTGATCGGTGAGGATTCGGCGGGGAGAGGAGATCGAGAGAATACGTCCCGATCCCATCAGGGCGATCCGGTCGCACCGGGCCGCTTCGTCCATATAGGGAGTGGAGACCAGAATGGTGATCTCCCGTTCCCGCAGCCTTCCGAGCATCTCCCAGAACTCCTTGCGGGAGACCGGATCGACGCCGGTTGTCGGTTCGTCCAGGAAGAGGATGGATGGCTTGTGGATCAGCGCGCAGCAGAGAGCCAGCTTCTGTTTCATCCCGCCGGAGAGCTTCCCCGCCCGTCGATCCCTGAAGGGTTCGATCTGGACGTAGATGTCCCGAATCAGGTCGTAGTTCTCCCGGACCGTCGTTCTGAAAACCCGGGCAAAGAAATTCAGGTTCTCCTCGACGCTCAGGTCCTGATACAGAGAGAACCGTCCCGGCATGTAGCCGACGCGGCTGCGAATCTCCCTGTAGTCCCGCACCACGTCGAAACCGTCGACGCGGGCTTCTCCCTTGTCGGGAATCAGCAGGGAGGTAAGGATGCGGAAGAGCGTCGTCTTTCCGGCTCCGTCCGGACCGATCAGGCCGAAGATCTCTCCACGCTCCACGCGGAACGATACATCATCGAGCGCAGTGACCTCCCCCTTCCCGTAGGTCATCACGAGTCGGTCGGCGAGAACGGCCGGTTCCATCAGAACTTCACCTCGCCGTACATGCCGATCTTCAGCGAGCCGTCGTTCGGGACCGCGATCTTGACTGCGTAGACAAGGTTGGTCCGTTCATCTTTTGTCCGGATCGTCTTCGGCGTGAACTCCGCCTCGTCGGCAATCCAGGTGATCGTTCCGGTCAGTTCTCTGTATGTCTCGGGACCGTCATCGACGAAGATCCGGGCCGAGTCTCCGAGCCTGATCCGTGCGAAGTCGTTCCCGTCGACGTAAGCCCGCAGGACCATCGTCGAGAGGTCGGCGATGCGGTAGAGGGCTTTTCCCGGAGCGGTCACCTCCTCCTGCTCGGCGTAGGTGGCCAGCACCCTTCCGTCGATCGGATTGATGATGGTGGAGCGGGCGATCTTGTCGTTGATCTGTTCGATCTGCGCCACGAGGGGACCGGTCTGCGCTTCGAGGCTCTTTGTTGTGACCCCGAGCGACGATTGTGCCGCCCGGAGTTGCTTCCGGGCAACCTCCAGTTGCGTCTCCGCATCGTCGAGCTGCTTTGCCGGAATCGCCCCGACTTCAACAAGCTGTGCCAGGCGTTCTTTCTCCCGCTTTGCGGCGGAGACGCTCTCCTGCATAGCGGCGATCTGGGTGGCGACGTCGGGGGTCTGACTCAGCGTTGCCCGTATCTGTGCCTGAAGCTGATCTTTCTGAAGCTGCAACTGCCTGTCGTCGACCGCACCGACGATCTCGTTTGCTTTCAAGGTTTTCCCTTCCCTTACATCGAACCGGACGAGGCGACCTCCGACTTCGGAGGAGACGATCAGTTCATCGGCTTCGAAGACTCCTTCGGCGTCGAACGTCTGCTCGTCGCTGCCGCAACCGGCGAAGAGGAGAAGGGAGAAGAGAAGAAGAATCGATGTGCGCGCAATCATTTCGCCCCTCCGGTCGGTATGGCTTGCAGATCTCGGATAATCAATTCGGCCACGCTCTTCTTTCTGGACCGCATCAGCTTCCGGAAGCGGTCATCGCTGATGCCGATCACTGCCTGGATCATCGGTTTGCCGATGAAGGGGAAGCGGTTCAGGGCGAGGATATTGATGAGGAGGTCGACCGGATCGACTTCCCGTATGTCCCCGTTGGCAATCCCCTCCTTCACCTGTCGGGAGAACTCCCGGAAGAGTCCGGAGATACCGGCGTCTCCGGCCCGCCTTGCTACATGTTCGGGGTTGCGCGCAACTTCCGAGATGATGAACAACGGCATCTCCGGATGTGCCGTCAGCAGGTCGATATCTTCCTCGACCATCATCCGGATTTTTTCCACGAGCGGTCGTTCCGAGGCGAGGATGGAGAAGAATGCGATCTGGAACCGGCCGAGGAGATCGGTGAAGATCACGTCGAACAATTTCTCCTTCGAGCGAAAGTAGTAGTGGAGCAACGCCTTGTTGATGCCGGCTTCGTCGGCTATCTGCTGCATCCGCGCGCCGTTGAATCCGTGGTCGATGAAGACCTTCCGTGCGGCCTCCAGAATGCGCTGTTCCGTCGTGACGTCCCGTTCTTTTTTCATGTTGCCTGAAGAGTTTAACCGTTTGGTTAACAGCAAACATACGGTCTTCCGTATTCACGGACAAGAGGGGACGGCAATGAAAAAATGTGCGGGAAGATCGGCGAAAAATCGTCTGCGTCGATCCGTCTGCGAACCACTCCGAGTAACCTTCTTCCCGCTTGCTGGTATGTTGGCGCAGGACGGTCAGCGGACCGTCATCACGTTCCCGACAAACCACTACCCACGGAGGTGCCGCCATGAAACAGGTACTGATTCTACTCTTCGTTCTCGCCCTCTTTATCGTTGCCACAGCGCTGCAGGCGCAGGCCGCAGGAGCCGTTGCGGGGACCCTCACCGATGAAAATGGAGAGCCGGTTCCGGGAGGGACGGTTCTCGTCGTCGGCACCAGGCGCGGCGCGGCAACCGATGCAGACGGAGCATTTCGCATTCACGGGCTTTTGCCGGGAAGCTACAGGCTGAGAATCACCTGTGTCGGCAGTGTCGATACGGTTATCCGCACTGTAAGGGTAGAGGCCGGGAAGACGGCAGAGATTCACGGTCAACTGCAGTCGGGTGGGGAGATCCCTGAAGAACTTATATGCAGAGTCGGTCATCCTCATGTCGATCCAACCACCACCGGCAAGATCACTGAAATCTCCGGCGAGGAATTGCTCAGGTAACAACACTTGCCTTTGACGTTGTCCCGATCCGGTCTTTCTCTCCTCCCGAACCATTAACCCGATTTCACGGAGCCGTCACCATGCAACGCATACTACTCTGCACACTCTTCGCCATTATTCTTTCAGCCCTGCATCTTCCGGCGCAGACGACCGGGACGCTTGAGGGGAGGGTCCTTGATGAAAGTGGATATCCTGTTCCGGGGGCGACGGTTCTGGTATTAGCTACAAGTCGCGGTGCGGCGACTGATGTCAACGGAATGTTTTGCATTGCGGGGCTTTCGCCGGGGAGCTATACGATAAGAGTGACGTCGGTTGGTTGTAGCGATACGCTTGTGAGCTTAACGACCATTGTTGCAGCGCAGGCAACAATAGAGAACTTTGCCTTTACTCTTCCGGGAGAAGGTGAGCAAGGGGTTGTGAACAGGCCTCGCCGTATAAAGAAGGTCGATGGTATGGTCACTATCTGTCCAAGAGTATCCGACAGTGCAGGTGTGTTGGAGAGCACACACACATCCATGTTCAGTTCCATTGCGCGTCCGGCCCGAGTGAAATCTGCCGACGGCGGTTTCAATATCCGTAGACCCGGCAGTGTCCGTATTCGAAGGGATGGGTTCGAGATTACCGATCCGAATCCTCAGGGAGAGACGGGTGCTGTGCGGCCACTGCGACCTTCTCCCTATACATCCGACCGGGAAAGACTTTCCGAACTCTCGAGCTATGGAGGCAAGATTGAAAACAAGTCGGAAAAGTCCGGCACTGCCGAACACTCTTTACCATCTATCGCTCCGAATCAGTTGACCGCAGGAGAGTGGAGTGATCTGGAAGAGTGGAATTTCTGGACCTCTCTCATCACCTCGAACGAATGGGCATCGGTGAAAACATACTGGGGCATGGGAAACGGAGAACGGATTTCGGTTCGCGTCGATAACGGAAGTTCTCCGATTCCTGATGCCGTCGTGCAGTTGTTCGGAAACGACGGTTCTCTCCTCTGGACGGCACGCTCCGATAATTTCGGTCGTGCCGAACTTTTTACCGGATTTGATGCCGATGTGGATGAGGCACCCTGCGATATCCTTGTCTCTTCCGGCGGAAAAGAAGTCCGTCTCAAAAATGTGGATCCGGCGCGTGAAGGCAAAGAGTACGGTGATCCGCTGGTCGTCCGCATGCGAGGCGACGTGCCGGAGTTGAAAACCATCGACCTGATGTTCGCAATCGACGCCACCGGTTCGATGGCCGATGAACTGCGGTACATCAGGGCTGAACTGGAGAGCGTTATCCGGCGGGTGAAAGAGAAGTTGGGAGATGAGGAAGTCATCCTGCGGATAAGTATAACTCTCTACCGGGACTATGGCGATGAATTCCTTGTCTATTCCACAGAGTTCACCGGGAACGTTGAGGAGATCATCACTTTCCTGCGAGCACAGAAAGCGGAGGGGGGCGGAGATTGGCCGGAAGCGGTAGATCAGGCGTTGAGGAATGCGATCCGGGATCATCACTGGAGTCCTGAAGCGCAATCCCGTTTTCTGTTCCTGGTGCTCGATGCTCCTCCCCATTATAACGTTAACGATCTGAACCTGATACGACAGATGACAAGGGAAGCCGCCGCCAAAGGCATACGCATTATTCCCGTTGCAAGCAGCGGCGTCAGCAAGGAGACGGAATTCCTGTTGCGGATGCTCGGACTGCATACCGGGGGGACTTATGTCTTCCTGACCGATCACAGCGATATCGGGGCATCCCACGTCGAGTCGACAATCGGCGGATATGCGGTTGAGTTCCTGGATGATCTGCTGGTGCGGCTCATCGTGCAGTACACCAGTCCTCCTGAATCGCTTGATAATATATCTTCCCGCAAACCTGAGATCCGGTAAGTTTGGAGAGCAGATATGAAAACGACTACCGGCAGTCAACCAGGACATCCATTCAACATTATCGGAGCGAACGCCATGCAACGCACACTACTCTGTACACTCTTCGCCCTTGTTCTTTCAGTCCTGCATCTTCCGGCGCAGACGACCGGGACGCTTGAGGGAAGAGTGGTTGATGAAAAGGGAGCTCCGGTTCCGGGGGCAACGGTTCTGGTGCTGGGCACAAGCCGCGGCACGGCAACGGACGTGAACGGAGGGTTTCGCATCTGGGGACTTCAACCGGGAAGCTACACAATGCAGGTAACCGCAGTCGCGGCAAATGATACGCTTAGGCGGGTGATCACAATTGCTGCGGAAGATACAACGGTGGAGAACTTCGTTATGGTGCTGATGAAAATAGGGACGGATGAGGTTGTGCTGTACTCCCTGAGAAATACAAAGCCGGGAGGAACAGGATATCTACAGGGGAATCCAGCGATCTGGGATGAAGTCATCGAAGGTTCAACAGAACGTACCTCCGGTATTGCCAAAACAGGTGGCTCGATCTGGATTGACGGGTCCAACAGCGAAACGTCGGTCTTCGGTGCCGTTGCCCGGGATGCTACTGCGGGATCGGCCTACGGCGGTTACAACATCCGCGGGGGTCGCGGCAATCAAACGTCGGTTCGTCGTGATGGATTTGAGATCACCGACCCGTTGGTTGGAACTGGTGAACTTCATGAAAAGGAAGAGGAAGACATCGAGCAGATGATCGACTCCACACCCACTACACTTTACGAAAATCCCTTCCGCGCAACCGCATCCGGTCCCTACTCCACCTTCTCGATCGACGTGGACAACGGAAGCTACACGAATGTGCGGGGCTATCTCTCGCGTGGAACGCTTCCACCGGCCGAGGCGGTCCGGATCGAGGAGATGATCAACTATTTCTCGTACAGTTACCCAGACCCAGCAGGCCATCACCCCTTTGATTTTCACTCGGAGGTGGTCGTCTCTCCCTGGAACGACGACCACCTCCTTGAGCGAGTCGCATTGCAGGGACGGAACGTCCACCCGGAGCAGGCCCCTCCCTCGAACCTCGTCTTTCTCATCGACGTTTCCGGTTCGATGATGGGTGACCTCCCTCTTCTCAAACAATCGTTCGACAAACTGATCGACCAACTCCGTCCGGAAGACCGGGTCGCCATCGTGGTCTATGCCGGGGCGGCCGGGCTTGTGCTGGAGTCGACGCCCGGTTCGCAGAAGGAGAAGATTCGTGCGGCGATCACCCGGCTGAGTGCAGGAGGCTCGACCGCCGGTGGGGCCGGCATCGCGCTTGCCTATAACACCGCCCGGGCGAACTTCCTTCCCGAAGGAAACAACCGTGTGATCCTGGCGACCGACGGCGACTTCAACGTCGGGGTCTCCTCACAGGACGGACTGGTCTCCCTGATCGAAGAAAAAAGGAAAGAGGGAATCTTCCTGAGCGTACTCGGCTTCGGGCACGGGAATTATCAGGACGAAAAGATGGAGGGACTGGCCGACCACGGCAACGGCAACTACTACTATATCGACCGGTTGGACGAGGGAGAGCGCGTGCTGGCAAGCGAGATGAGCGGGACGCTCTACACGATTGCGAAGGATGTGAAGCTGCAGATCAAGTTCAATCCCGAGAAGGTGGCGGCCTACCGGCTGATCGGCTACGAGAACCGGGTGCTGGCCGCCCGTGATTTCAACGACGACACGAAGGATGCCGGAGAACTGGGAGCCGGGCATCAGGTGACGGCTCTCTACGAGGTCGTTCCGGTCGGTGCCGAGGTCGGCTATACGGTCGACACCGCAAAGGGGGATGACTATCGGCTCGATGCCGATGAGGAGATCCCGACGTTCTTTACGGCGAACGATCTTCTCCTTGCCCGGCTCCGCTACAAGGACCCGGCCGACAGTATCAGCAGGCTGATCGAGCATCTTGTTCTGGACGAACAAAAGTCGCTGGAGAAGGGGAGCGAATCGACCCGCTTTGCCGCAGCGGTGGCCGGGTGGGGGATGTTGCTGCGGGGTTCTGCCTATCGCGGGACGATCACGTATGATGATGTGCTCCGCTGGGGCGGGGGGAATGACGGAGATGAACGCCGGAAGGAGTTTCTTGAGTTGGTGGAAAAGTCGAGGGAGCTGGTTGGCAAGGAGGGGATAAGTGTTCGGTAGGACTCGACTGAAGTTGAGGAAGTGCCGACTGTTGTAAGAAGAACGGCCGATCCTGTTCCAACTGTAGATCTTCAATAAATGCAGACAAAACCAAGGACAGCACCATGAGGCTCTGTAGAATGTCCCCTTCCGGAAGCGGGTTGCTTCTTGCCGTAATAGTCGCCGGCTGCACAAACACGGTCGATCCTCCCGGCCCGCACGTGATGCCCGGTATCGGCAGTTCCTATATGATGACGGAGCTGACGCAGGATGACGACCCGGCCTCCCCCGATCGGTTCGATTCGGTCGGTTATACCGTGGCCGCCCGGGTCGGTTCGTATCAGGGAATGCAGAACGTCACGCAGTGCAGCGGGCCTCGGCAGACGACGCTCTATCTCCTCTACCACGAGAACGGTTATCTCTCCCGCTACTATTCGGGGACATACTTCAACGTCGACGCCTACCTCCTTCCCCCCTACTGGGTGAAGTTCCCGTATGGCGGATCGGGAAAAGAGGAGACGGTTCTTTTCGACACGGTCGACGGCGGTCGCAGGATCAGTTATCGGTTCGCAGCGGAGGAGAAGGGAGCCGAGGAAGTGGAGATCGACGGAATGAAGCTCACGGGGCGGCGACTCGACTACACCTTTACGTTCAGGATCGAGGAAGAGGACGTGACGATCACGACTTCAGGACGAACGCTCTACGTCCCCTCGATCGGCTGGGCCGCCTGGACCGAGGAGACGACCGAGCGGCGACAGGAAGGGGGAGTGACGAGCAGGACAAGCAAGCGAAGCGAACTGGTGGAGTATGTGGTGGTGAGGGATGCGTGACGTGCCGGAATTTCTGAATGATGATTGTCGAATGTCGAATGACGATTGTCGCAATGAGGGACGGATCGGGAATGTGACGAACCGGTTTGCAAGAACCTCTCCTGTCTTCCTGTGAAGGGATCAGAGAGGGAGAGGAACTTCTGGGGTAGAGAGGGAGAATGCCGTATATTCGGCAACCATTATTCCTATCCATCCATTTTTGCGGAGGTTGCATCATGCCTTACTCTTCCCGTCTCTTCTCATTTGCCTTTCTCCTGTTTCTCGGTTCCACACTTCTTTTCACTGCAGGTTGCGGAGACGATCCTTCTTCTCCCGGATCAGGATCGACGGTTGCGCCGAAGATCGGCAGCACCTATACGATCGCCGGTTATAACACCAGTGCCGACGGAACGATAATCGAGAGTACCCGGGATACGGTCACCTACACGTTGGCCGAAATTCACAGCGAGTTCCGCGGAGAGAAGAACGTCTATGAATTCAGCTCGAAGTTCGGTCCCGGCTTTATCGCATATCACGACAACGGTGATGTCTCGGTCCTTTTCCGTGCCTCGTTCAGCGGGACAACCGATTCGGTCTGGCTGCGGCTCCCATTTGCCGGTGAGGAGAGCATCAACGCCACGGTCTTTGAAGACGTGCAGAATGCGGGGCCGGCCAGAGTGGAGAACCGGATGATCTACACGGCCGATCGTACCGGTTCCACAACGGTGACGGTTGCCGGCGGAGAAACGCTGGGAGCCGAGAAGATCGTCGGCAAGCTTGAGAGTAAAATTACCTATATCATTTCGGGGCAGACGGAAAACGAACAGATCATTGACAACAATCTGGAGTTCTGGTTCGCCCCGCAGATCGGATATCTTGTCTACCAGAAATCGTCGATCACACAGCAGGGAGCGTCGATCGGGGCCGGGTCCTACGCCGAACTCATCAGTTATCATCTCAAGTGAGGGGAGAAAATATGCGATTATTGCAACTGACGGGGATGCTTGCGATACTGCTGACGGTGGCAGGCTGCGGAACGGAACCGACCGATCCGGGGACCGAGGGGACGGAACAGAATGCCGATACTCTGGTTCCGGGAGCGGGAAGTCGTTATCGGTTTGACGTCTACGCTCTTGACGCCGCGGGCAGGCAGGGCTCAACCGTGCTGAATCAGGGAGATTTCCAGGTCACTGCCGTGAACGAATCGTATCGGGGTCAGCAGGGACTGGTCACGCTTCTCGACACAAAGCAGAACCGTCTGCTCTATGTAAAGTACATGCCGAACGGCGATCTCCTCTACTACTACGCCTACTTCTCTCTCCTCTTCTATCCTCCGATGGGCTCGGCATGGGTACGCTTTCCGTTCGGAGGGGGAGAGGCTGAGGGTGGTATCCTGGTCGATTCCAGTTATACCTCCGAATCGGGAGAGAGCGAACGATTCCTTGTGGAGCGGGAGGCGACGTATCTGGGGACTGAGGAAATCACCGTAAAGGGAAAACGTTTTGCGACGGTGAAGGTGGAGGAACGGCTGCAACGGACACTCTTCTCCGAAGGAGAACCGGAATTGAGGCTGGTAAATGTCCTCACCTACTGGTACGCCCCGGAACTGAAGTACTTCGTCCGGATCGACGCCTACAACTATCTGGGCAATCCGGCCGATCCTGCCCTGCAGAACGCTTCCAGAGATGTTCTGGTAGAGTATGACGTGAAGTAGGAAGCCGGACCTTTCCGGATACGAAAAACGCCCACCGGACCAACGCTGAAAGCGTTCCCGGTGGGCATTTCTTTTACTATCGAAGAGACGGAGATAAAGGAAGAGACGGATTCGATAAGAACCGCTATCTCTTCCGCTTATCAGTCGCGATTCCCGCGCCGGTCTCCTCCTCCTCTGCGATCTCCTCCTCCGCGCCGGTCTCCGCCGCCGCGTCGATCCCCCCCTCCGCGCCGGTCTCCGCCGCCGCGCCGGTCTCCTCCCCCTCTGCGATCTCCTCCGTCGCGACGTTCGCCCGAGGGACGGTCTTCCCATCCTTCCGGCTTCGGCAGCAGAGCTCTGCGGCTCAGGCGGTACTTGCCGTCCTTGGCTTCGAGAAGCTTGATCTCGATCCGGTCGCCGACGCTCAGCACGTCCTCCACGTTCTCGGTCCGCTCGTAGGCGATCTCCGAGATGTGGAGCAATCCGGTCTTCTTCGGAAGGAACTCGATGATGGCGCCGAGACCTTCACGAATCTGCGTGACGCGCCCTTCATAGATCTCCCCCTCTTCCGGAAGGCGAGTGATATCCTCGATCATCTTGATCGCCTTGTCGGCCGACTCGCCGCTGGTTGCGGCAATCACGATCGTGCCGTCGTCCTGAATATCGATGTCGGCCCCCGACTCGGCGACGATACTCCGGATGGTCTCGCCACCGGAACCGATGACCGCGCCGATCATGTCGACCGGAATCTGGACCGTCGTCAGGCGAGGCGCGTAGTTCGAGAGCTCTTCGGCCGGACTTGTGATCGTCTCATCCATCTTGTCCAGAATGTGCATACGTCCGTCCTTGGCCTGGGCCAGTGCCGTCCGGATGACATCGAAGGAGAGCCCCTGGATTTTCATATCCATCTGGCAGGCGGTAATGCCGTCCCGCGTACCGGTCACCTTGAAGTCCATATCACCGAGGAAATCCTCATCCCCGAGAATATCGCTCAGGACCGCGACCCGGTCTCCTTCCTTCACCAGACCCATGGCGATGCCGGCGACCGGCTTCTTCAGCGGAACGCCTCCGCTCATCATCGCAAGGCTTCCGGCGCATACGGTGGCCATGGAGGAAGAACCGTTCGACATCAGGATGTCCGAGACGATGCGGATCGTATAGGGGAACTCCTCCTCGCTCGGCACCATTCCCTTCAGCGCCCGCTCGGCCAGGTTGCCGTGGCCGATCTCCCGTCGGGAAGTAGAACCGTAGCGGCCGGTCTCGCCGGTGGAGAACTGTGGGAAGTTGTAGTGAAGAAGGAAGCGCTTCTCATGCTTCGGCAGAAGTCCGTCGATCAACTGTCTGTCCAGACGGGTACCGAGCGTCATGGTCGTCAGCGACTGGGTTTCACCCCGTGTAAAGAGTGCCGACCCGTGGGAGCGGGGGAGAAGGTTCACCTCGCAGGTGATCGGTCTGATGTCCGTCAGTCCCCGTCCGTCAAGCCTGACTTTGTCTTCGAGGATCATCTCCCGCATTGCCGACTTCTCCAGGTCGTACATCAGCGATTCGACAATCGGTTCCAGTTCCAGTTCCTCGTGGGCCTCGCCGGAGAACTTCTCAGCAACCAGACTTCCGACTTCCTCGCGAAGGGCTTTGTACCGTTCGCGCCGTTCCTCTTTCTGTCCGGGCTGCCGTGCATTCTCAAGCACTTTGTTTCCGGCGTAGTCGTGGACCAGTTTCAGGATCTCTTCCGGTGTTCCCTGTTTCTCCGGAATCTCACGCTGTGCGATCTCGAACATTTCAGCCAGTTCGCGCTGCAACGCATTGATCTCGCGGATATGCTTGTGGGCGAATTCGATAGCGTCGACGAACAGATCCTCGCTGATCTCTTTTGCCTCACCTTCGACCATGACGATCGAGTCGTCGGTGCCGGAGACCACGATCTCCAGAATCGACTCTTCCTGTTCGGCATAGGTCGGGTTCAGAACAAACTCTCCGTCGATGCAGCCGACCCGGACATTCGAGATCGGACCGGCAAAGGGCATGCCCGAGAGCAGAAGCGATGCCGAGGCGCCGATCGCGCCGAGCACATCGGCTTGATTCTCCTGATCGAACGACATGACGTTGCAGATCAACTGGGTCTCGTAGGTCCACCCCTTGGTGAACATCGGCCGGATCGGCCGGTCGATCAGACGGGCTGAAAGGATCTCATGTTCGCTGGGGCGGGCTTCACGTTTGAAGAAGCCGCCCGGAACTTTCCCGGCTGCTGCATACTTCTCGCGATACTCTACCTGGAGCGGAAGGAAATCGATCCCCTCGCGCGGGCTGGCCGAAGAGGCCGCCACGCAGAGGACCATGGTGTCGCCGCTGCGGACCATCACGGCTCCGTCGGCAAGGAGTGCATAGACTCCGGATTCAAGAGAAATGGTTTTACCGCCGATTTCGCGGCTTACGATTTTGCGTTCCATTTGTATGGATACCTCCGAAATGAATTCTGTACAGTCAACACGAAACGACGGATCGGCTGCACAGTGTTGTGAATGTGCGCAGGCATCCCGTACAATGACCGTTGTGGAACCTGAAGAACAGAAAAGGAACGAAGAAAGTTCGGGAAGGAAGAGGCGAGCAAAATCTCCGATGTCTCGAGCACAGTTGTCGGGACATTGGAGATTCGGCTGCGCCGATCCTTCTTCCGCTTTCACCGAATCATGTATCGGTTCTTTCTTCCACCGGCCCACCTTGTAGCGATGCGCTGACGCGGAATTTGCAATTATTTGGTGATTGATTCTCCCTTGCGGGAGCGAAGAGGGGTCTGTCCGATCTCCGGACAAACCCCTCATTTTCGTCTCCGTACTATTTACGGATACCCAGTTCCTTGATAATCGTACGATAGCGTTCGATATCGTTCTCGGCAAGATAGTCGAGCAGATGGCGGCGTTTGCCGACCATTTTCATCAGTCCCCGGAGGGAATGCTTGTCTTTCTTGTTCTGATCAAAGTGAGGGGCGAGCGATTTGATGCGCTCGGTAAGGATCGCAATCTGAACTTCCGGCTTGCCGGTGTCATTCGGATTGTCGCCATACTTTGCCACCAGCTCCGCTTTCCGTTCTTTTGTCAATGGCATAATTACCGCTCCGAATTGCAGTCTATGTGGTTGGTTAGTTGGATTTAAAATTATGTGTTCTTGCGCATCGAATTTACTGCTTCTTCCACCTGTGCGAGTGATTGGGCTTTCAGAATCGTGCTCAGCAGATTCTTCAGTTGATCGGCCGAATGGAGGTCCTCGACTTTGCTCTGCAAAGATTCCGGAATCGATCCGAACATCGTTTCGATCGCCGTATAAATGCCCTGTCGTAGTCCTTCTTCCCTTCCCTTGTTCATCCCTTCTTCCCTTCCCTTTTCCATTCCCTTCTTCATCCCCATCTCTTCAAAAATGGAGACGAACCGCTTCCGTCCCGTTTCTTCATACGTAGTCATGACCTTGTAGTATTGTTGGTTGATTCCTTCGGGCAGATACATCAGCCAGTCGATAAAACGAAACAGATGTTCTATCTGTTGTTGATCGTAGCCCAACTCATACAATCCCTGCGACAGGATGACTTTCCAGCGGAGCCGTCCCGGTATATCCCGTCGCGTCTCCAGCATCCGAATATGGGCCAGCGTGACGGCACCGAAGATGTTCTCCGCTTCGAGCAATTCCTTTTCCCTGCTTCGCCAGTCGATCAGTTTCGCAACGGGATAGCGCAGACTGACCTCGCAACCCCAGAGACGATACCCGAATCGATCCGGTCGCCACGATGCGGAGTCGTCGGCCAGCACCGCAAAACTGACAACCCGCTTCCGGTACTTGTCGTAGATGCGGTTGTTGTAGACATACATCCGTTCGGCAAAAGCTTTCTCCCGCCCCGTCTGGACCTCGACGTGGATCAGCACCCATTCTTCCTTGCTGTCCACGCGCCATACGCGCGCCAGTTTATCGACGTAACGGATGCCGATCTCGGCATCATGCGGTATGCTGCGCACTTCGTTATCAAGGAACTCATGGCCTTTCTCCCAATCGATCTCCCGCTTGTCTGCGGAAAGTAGAAGGTGATGAATTCGGGAAAGAATGCCTCGACGATATCTTTCCACGGGCTGTCGTAATCGGGTGTGCGTTCTGCCATGGGGTAATGGTCTCAGCTCTGTTGACAAGCCTCCCGGTCTTTTTCAAGCTGAGCGAGAAATTCCTCTTTCGAGCCGAATTTTCGCTCTGAGCGGATAAACTTAAGGAATTCGACCGTTACCTCACGGTGATAAAGTTCATCAGCGAAGTCGAACAGGTGGACCTCGAGGGTCCGTTCGCTTCCGTCGGTGAACGTCGGACGAACGCCGATGTTGGCCATTCCGCTATGTATACTCCTCTGATTCTCTTCTCCAATCGACATGCGTACCGCATAGACGCCGTTGGCCGGGACAAGCTGGTTGGGGTGGAGCGGGCGGATATTTGCCGTCGGCACGCCGATCTGCCGTCCCCGTCCGTCTCCCCTTACAACGGTGCCGCTCAGGGCATAGGGACGATCCAGCCAGCGGTTTGCCTGCTCCGTTTTCCCTTCGCTGAGAGCCTGACGAATCTTCGTGGAGCTGATCATCTCGCCGTCGACAAAAAGAGGACCGACCTGGGTGAAGGTAAAGCCTTTCTCGGCACCGTACTCACGCAACGATTCTGCGTTTCCCTCACGATTTCTGCCGAAGGCGTGATCGTGTCCCACCACCATGTGGGCCAGTCCGGCATACTCGATCAGCTGGTCGATGAAGTTCTGCCAGGGAGTGGCGGCGAACTCGCGGGTGAAGGGAAGAACGATTGTTGCGTCAATGCCGAGAGAGGCCAGCAGCCGGAGCTTGACCTCGATCGGGGTCAGGATGGGGACCGGAGAGCCGGTCTTGCGCAGAACCTCCTGCGGGTGAGGATCAAACGTCAGGACCATGCTTCGTCCTCCCAGTCCGGCGGCGGCGCGACGGAGCTCCTCAAGAATTGCCCGGTGACCCAGATGCACTCCGTCGAATGTCCCGATTGTCAGCGCTGTCTGTGGTTCGCCGGGAATTTCCTGAAGGGAGCGGTAAATATTCATTGTTCAGTGGTGTTGCGTTGATGTCGAAACGTGGGAGTGGACCGAGGGATCATTTCCGTTCATATCGTTTGATCTCCTCGATATCCACTCCTTCCTCAACTCGGAATGTTCCGCTGCGTGTGCGGCGCAGACCGATGAGGTATCCTCCGACGTCAAGTTGTTCGCCGAGGTCGCGTGCAAGGGAGCGGACATAGGTTCCTTTAGAGCAGACGACCCGGAAATCGGCCTGCGGAGGATCGGCCGAGAGATCCACGCGGGTGACCTCGAACTCCCGGACGATGATCGGTTTTGCCGGACGTTCCACCTCGATTCCCTTGCGGGCAAGTTTGTAGAGGCGTTTCCCCTGTACTTTCCGGGCGGAGAACATCGGGGGCGTCTGGAGCGATTCGCCGAGAAAAGAGGCGGCTGCGCTTGCAATCGACTCGGGGGTCAGATGATCTACGGGACGGATGTCCCGTTCTTCCCCCTCCGCATCTTCCGTCTCCGTCGTCGCCCCCAGCCGGATCGTGCCGGTGTACTCCTTCTCCTCTGCCTGTACCCGGTCTGCAAGTTTTGTCCCCTTTCCCAGACAGAGGATCAGCAGTCCGGTGGCCAGCGGGTCGAGCGTTCCGGCATGTCCCACTTTCCGGATGCCGAGACTGTTCCGCACCTTGGCCACAACGTTGAACGACGTCCAGTCCGGAGGCTTGTCCACGATAAGGAGTGCCCCGGTCTGATCGGCAACGGCGGGATCGAACGACGCCAGTTCACCGCGACGGATCACCGGAACGCCGAAACGGGAATCAATCTTCGTCATTGCCGTCGCCATGCTCCCCCGCTTCCGGTTCTTCCTCTTCTCCGCGCGCCGCCCGTTTCTCCTCATCCTCGGCCCGCACTTTCTCGATCAGTCTGTCGATACGGGCTGCCGTGTCGAGCGTATCGTCAAGATAGAAGCGGAGTTCCGGCATCTTGCGCAATTGCACTTCATGCGCCAGAAATGTCCGCAGTTCTTTTTGATGAGCATTCAGTCGCTTGATGAGAATGCCCGGATCGGTCTTGCTGTTGAAGATGCTGACATACACTTTCGCTACCGAAAGGTCAGCCGAAACCCGAATAGCGGTGACGGTCACCATCCCCTCGAGATAATCCGGGAGCTGACGTTGAAAGTGGGTTGCCAGAGCCTGCCGGAGGGTTGCTCCGACTCGTTCAGTTCGTATAGACACAAGGCATCGATGGAATTCAAAATGAATAATGCAAAATTCACAAAGAGGGAGATCGGATAAGGGTATGGAAGTTCGATACCACGGGAAGCTTCTGACGGAAAACGCACGCCTCGTTGAAGAGAGGCGTGCGTTTTCTGAAGCTATCCGGCGATAACTGTTCTTCGCTTTATCATGTTCCTTCCAAACCGATCACATCGTCGGCTGATTATGCCTCGGCGGTCGGTACCGGCTGGTTCTCAAGTTTCCGTTTGATCTCCACCGTCCGGTAGGCCTCGATGATATCTCCCGTCTTGATATCGTTCATATTCTCGAGACCGATACCGCACTCGAAGCCCTGTTCGACTTCCCGGACATCTTCCTTCATCCGTTTCAGCGAGGAGATTGTCCCGTCGTAGACTTCGAATCCGTCCCGCAGCAGCCGGACCTTGTCGTTCCGGTTGATTTTGCCGTCGGTCACATAACAACCGGCGATGGTGCCGAGTCTGGAAATCTTGAACGTCTCCCGCACCTCGATCGTTGCGGTCACTTCTTCCCGTTCCTCCGGCTCCAGCATTCCCTCCAGGGCTGCTCTGATCTCCTCGACCGTTTCGTAGATGATCCTGTATGTCCGGATATCGATCCCCTCGGCCTCGGCCCGTTTTCTTGCCTTCAGGTTCGGACGGACGTGGAAACCGATGATGATCGCGTTTGACGACATCGCAAGGTCCACATCCGATTCGGTAATCT
>CAMLOB010000014.1 GCA_946481475.1 uncultured Chlorobiota bacterium
CCGTCAAAGGCTGACGTTTATGATCGGGTCGGACGCTTCGTCCGACCGGACCGACGATATTGTCCGGGAGTATCAGAAACTGGATCCGTCGATCTCCCTGCGACGGTTCAACCGCGTGGGGAAGACCGAGATCGTCTACACGATGGCCGCCGAATCCGACAGCGACATCATTATCTTCTGCGATGCCGATATCGAGATGCGGCAGGACCTGGTCAATACCATCGTCTCCTGCTTTGCCGATGATGAAGTCGGCGGAGTGGTTGTCCGCGTTACGTATCGGGACACCGACAGGAATACGGGGAATGTGGGGGAGACGACGTATCACGGGATGGAGGACCGGCTGCGGCGGAACGAATCGCTGTGGCATTCCACGGTCAGTCCCACAGGACAATGCTTTGCGGTCCGCAACGGCTACTATACGCCTCTGACCGATTTCGGTATGTCGGATGATCTGAACCTGGCGATCACCATTCCGTTGAACGGGAAGCGGGTCTGGTACGAACCGACAGCGGTGGTCGAGGAACTGAACGACCGGAATCTCTGGTCCGAATGCAAACGGCGTCTGCGTATGGGACAGCAGTCGATGGCCACGTTCCTCCGCTACGACGGAACACGCTGGCCCTGGCGAAGCAGGATCGGTTTC
The DNA here is from genome assembly GCA_946481475.1 of uncultured Chlorobiota bacterium. Next base: position 644 of record CAMLOB010000014.1, read on the forward strand.
CAGATCTGGTCGCACAAGGTCCTGCGAAACCTGGCCGCCGTTCCGGCTCTCTTGCTCTTCCTCTCATCGATCCTTCTGATGGGGGATGGAGTCGTCTATCAGGTTGTCGGAATACTTGGCCTGGCCTGGGGAGCGCTCAGCCTGGTGGGACTGCTGATCGAGCTTGCCGGAGCGAAATTGCCGATTATCGGCTATCCGCTGTATTTTACGCTGATGATCGCCTATCTGACGATCGGTTCCTTTCGGGCGATCTTCTCCGGTAAGGGACTGGCGATGTGGAATAGCCCACGCATCAACCATCAGCTTGATTGATTTGCATCTGACTGATTCACAGCGGCAATGCACGGAGCAGCACCGAACATAACGGTAGAGGACGGAAGGGAGACCGAGCGGAAAACACTGGTCGCCTCGATTCTCGACTTCATCAAGTCCCCGAAAGGAATTCAGGGACTGGTGGTCCTGACCGATATTCTGGCCCTGTTCGTCTCCGGCATCCTCTTCTATCTGATCCGGATTCACTCGGGTCTCTTTGCCGATATCGAAGGGTATCCTCCGGCTGTGGCCCTGACCACTGCCGCCTTTGCCGTTCTCTGCTGGATGTTCCTCTTCTGGTTTGCCGGAGTCTACGTCAACGTCCACAACCGTGCGCTGTTCGATGAGTACTATTCCGTTCTGAAGGTGATCCTCTTCGGCTTTGTCTTCCTGGTTGCGGCTGTCTATTTCGGAACCGAATCCATACCGAGCGGTCAGCGGAGCTATCGCTTCATTGCCTTGCTCCTCTATTTCGTCTTTGTCGCCGGTTCCGTCGGACTGGGACGGGTTGTCGTGCGGGGACTGGTGAAGAAGCTTCGCAGGATGGGAATCGGCCTGAGGAAGACGATCATTATCGGCGACTCGCAGCGCAGCCGTCATCTGCTGAACCTTTTCCGGACGATGCCGGAACTCGGCTATGACGTCGTCGGGACGGTGACGACCGGAGAAGGAGGAACGCAGGAGTTCCGGTCCCAGGCGATCGGCGGGCTGGATGATCTGAACGACATCATCAGAAAAAACAGGGTCGAAGTCTCCGTGTTCGGTATGGAACACGAGCGGGATCTGGTGCTGCAGTTGATGACCGAAACGGCGGTCTCCTACACCACGATCAAGATCATTCCGGATCTCTACGATATCGTCAGCGGTCGGGCGCGGGCACATCACCTGTACGGGATTCCTCTGATCGAAGTCGATCCGGAGATTATGCCGGCATGGGAGCAGCACCTGAAACGGCTGCTTGACATCGGTTTCTCCGCGTTTGTTCTGGCGGTCGGTTTTCCCCTCTGGGTCCTGACCGCCCTGATCATCAAGGTGACAGATTTCGGTCCGATCCTCTACGCGCAGGAGCGGGTCGGTCTGGCCGGTAAGACCTTCACCATGTACAAGTTCCGTTCCATGCGGGTCGATGCCGAGAAGGCCGGTATAAGCTGGACGACACAGAACGATCCGAGAGTCACCTCGATCGGCAAAATCATCCGGAAGCTCCACATCGATGAAGTTCCCCAGTTCTGGAACGTCCTGAAAGGGGACATGAGCATCGTCGGTCCCCGGCCCGAACGTCCGTTCTATGTGGAGAAGTACACGAAGCTTCTTCCGGCCTATCCCCGTCGTCTGCGGGTGAAGCCGGGGCTGACCGGATGGAATCAGGTGCAGGCGGGGGAAATTGTTGAAAACGTCGAGTTCGTCAGGGAACGAATTCGTCACGACTTCTTCTATATCGAGAACATGTCGTTGCGACTCGACATCGAGATTATTTTCCGGACGATTCTCCGGGTGATTCAGAGAAAGGGGCAGGCGTAGCGGAAGGGAGAAAGGAACCAAGAGGAAGGACCCGACGGCGAACCCGGGTGCGGCCGTGGGGATTCAGCGGCAAACTACACGTAAACCAGGATAGAAGTGGCGGAAACATTTACCGTGGATCGGGCTCTGGTCATTATCCCGACCTATAACGAGATCGACAACGTCCCGACGCTGATCAACGAAGTTCTCGCGGCCGACCCGCGCGTCGACATCCTCTTTGTCGACGACGGATCGCCCGACGGAACGGGGGAGTATATCGCAAAGATTCGCGAGGAAAACCGGCGCGTCCATCTGTTGCAGCGACCGAAGAAAATGGGGCTGGGAACCGCCTACTGTCGCGGTTTCGAATATGCGATCGAACAGGGCTATGACGTGGCGATGGAGATGGATGCCGATTTCTCGCACGACCCGAAGATGATTCCGGCTTTTCTCAGCGAGATCGAGAACTACGATCTGGTGGTCGGGTCCCGCTACATCAAGGGGGTCAACGTCGTCAACTGGCCGATGAGCCGTCTCCTCCTCAGCTACTTCGCCAACGTCTACTCCCGCTGGGTTTCGGGGTTGCCGTTGCGGGACGGGACGGGGGGCTTCAAGTGTTTCCGGACCGATGTGCTGCAGAAGATCGACCTGACGAGGATCACCTCCAACGGCTACTCCTTCCAGATCGAAATGAATTTTCTGGTCTGGAACATGGGAGGGAGAATCAAGGAGATCCCGATCATCTTCATCGACCGTCGCAGCGGTGTCTCGAAAATGTCCCGCTCGATTATCTGGGAGGCCGTTCGTCTGGTCTGGAAACTGCGCTTCGCCCGTATGTTCGGGACGATCAAATCGAGGTACAGGAAGTAGAGGGAGGGAAATTCAAAATGGGGGAGCTGTCAGCGATGAGCAGGGAGCCGTCAGTGATCAGCTTGCGCCTTTGCTCTTTGCGGCCTTTGCGTGATTGCGTCAAAAGGGGTATGAGTATGCTGTCAGCAGTGAGTGATCAGCAATGAACCCGGAGGATTGTTGGATGCTTTCCCTGCTCCACTCTCAACTCTATAAACTCTTCACTCTACGAACTCAACTCTCTACCCTTCGTCATCTTCATCATCACTCAACTCCCGTTCCAGCTCCTCGTAGGTCTCCTCGTTGAATCGGTTCGGAACGATCTTGGCCTTGGCTACGAAGATCACTTCTTCGGCGATATTGGTGGCGTGATCGGCGATTCGTTCCATGTTCCGCAACTGGATGATCAGTGCCGAACCGGCCTCCACAAAATCCGAGTTCTGTTTCATCAGCTCGATCGTCTGCCGTCTGATCCGCTCCTCGTACTGATCGACCCGCCGGTCGCTTCGCATCACCGAGAGGGCCAGATTCAGATTGCTGTCCACAAAACTGTCGATCGTGTGGCGGACCATGTGTTGCACCGCCTCGGTCAGTTGCTTCACGTCGAGCCGGTCGATGATCTCACGCGATTGTTTAAGCGTGGAGATCGCCTTGGCGATGTTGTAGGCCAGGTCTCCCATCCGCTCCATCTCGCTGTTGATATTCAGTGCGGCCATGATCAACCGCAGATCGCTGGCAACCGGTTGCTGAAGGGCAAAGATGCGAAGGCACTGCCGCTCGATCTTCATATCGAGTTTGTCCACCTTCTCATCCCGTCCCATCACGTGAATCGCCAGCCCTTCGTCCCACTCGGTCAGTGCGCGGAAAGCCAGTTCCACCTGCTCGTCGACCGCGCTCCCCATCTTGATGATGCGTGAGCGAAGTTTGTCCAGTTCCCGTTCGAATTTTGAAGTCATCTCTATCAGTTGTGAGTTGTGAGCGTTGAGTATCAAGCCGCCCGGTCCGGGGGGATGGGGAAAGCCGGACCAGATACGGACCATGCCGATATCGGATCGGTCGGCCGTTGCATAATCTTTATCCCGGTGCTCCATGCGCTATCCGAACCGTCCGGTAATATAGTCCTCGGTCTGTTTGACGTTCGGATTGGTGAAGATCTTCCGCGTCTTGTCGTATTCGATCAGACTGCCAAGATAGAAAAAAGCAGTGTAGTCGCTGACGCGCCCGGCCTGTTGCATGTTGTGGGTGACGATGATGATCGAATAGTTTTTCTTCAGATCGATAATCAGTTCCTCGATCTTGTCGGTGGAGATCGGATCGAGGGCCGAGCAGGGTTCGTCCATCAACAGAACTTCCGGGTTGACGGCGATCGCCCGTGCGATGCAGAGGCGCTGCTGCTGTCCTCCTGAGAGGGAGAGGGCCGAGGAGTCGAGCCGGTCTTTCACTTCGTCCCACAGTGCGGCCCCGTGCAGACTCTTCTCGACGATCTCGTCGAGTTCTTTTTTGTTCTTGATGCCGTTGATCTTCGGACCGTAGGCCACGTTATCGTAGATCGACTTCGGAAAGGGATTCGACTTCTGGAAGACCATGCCGATCCGTTTGCGCAGATTGACGACGTTGATGCCGGGCTGGTAGACGTTGACGCCGTCGAAGATCACCTCTCCGGTGATCGTCACCCCGTCGATCAGGTCGTTCATCCTGTTGATTGACCGCAGCAGCGTGCTTTTGCCGCAACCGGAAGGGCCGATAAAGGCGGTGACCCGTTTCTCCGGAATCCGCATCGAAATGTCATTCAATGCCTGCTTCTTTCCGTAGAAGAGGGAGAGGTTCGAGATATCGATCTTTACTGTCTCTTTTTCTGGCAGCATAATAATGTTCGTTCTATTTGTTCTTGCGGCGAATGCGGGAACGGATCAGAATGGCGACCGCATTCAGCGCCAGGGTAAGTCCGAGCAGCACGACCGTCGTGGCGAACTGCAGGGGTCGGGTCTGGTCGATGTTGACCGACTGGGTGGAGAGGATGTAGAGGTGATAGCCGAGGTGCATGAACTGATCCTTCAGTCCGGGAAGTTCGGCCAGCGAATAGGCCGCACCGGTAAAGAGGATCGGAGCCACTTCTCCGGCTCCGCGACCGACCGCAAGGATCGATCCGGTCAGAATACCGGTCACCGAGTTCGGCAGAATAATTTTCCGGATCGTCTCCCACCGCGTGGCCCCCAGCGCCAGACTTGCCCCCCGCACGTCGGACGGGACCGCCCGCAGCGCCTCCTCGACCGCAACGATAACCACCGGCAGCGTCAGCAGAGCAAGGGTCAGTGCGGCCCAGAGGATATTCCCTTTTCCCCAGTTCGGATCGGTATGGGCGCTCAGATAGGTCACCACCTGTTCGCCGCCGACCTGCGCCTCGACTCCGTCCGGATACTGGCCAAGCCGCCGCACCTGCTTGCCCCACTTTACCTCGTCGAGTCCGCTCAGAAATGTCTGAACCGTGCTCACCGGTGCCGTGCCCTCATCGGCGACGGGAGAGGGGGCTTCGTCAAGGATCTCCCGCAGTTCGGACATCTTCGCCGAATATTGCCAGTTATCGATCCCTCCTCCGACGGTCTGGATGAAGAACCCGAGACCGAACAGACCGAAGACGATCGAGGGGACGCCGGCAAGTGTGTTGACCGCAAAGCGGACGAACTGGGCAAGTCGCGATGATTTCTTCGCATACTCGGCCAGGTAGATGGCGGTGATTGTCCCGATAGGGACGGCGGCAATCGTCATGATCAGCACCAGAAGGACCGTGCCGTAGATCGCCGGAAAGATTCCCCCCTCGGTATTGACGTTTTTCGGAGGGGCGGTCAGGAATTCCCAACTGAGAGCCGGCATGCCGCCGATCAGGAAATTCGCGATGATCACGACGATAATTGCGATCACCAGAAGCGTTGCCGCCAGCGGAAGTCCGTGTGCGAAGAATCCTATAATCCGTCGTTTCCCGTTCGCCTTCTCCTGCATCACTCGCTCCCCCTGAACCGTTTGATTAGTTTGTTCTTGATATAGAACTCCGTGAGAAAGTTGATGGAAAACGAGAATACGAACAGGATGACGCCGAGAAAGAAGAGGACCTGATAGTGGGGGGAGCCGAAGACGACCTCACCCATCTCCGCACCGATTGTCGAGGCGAACGTCCGTGCCGGATCGAAGACGTCCCAGCTCGGGATCGGAGCGTTCCCCATTGCCATCAGCGCAATCATCGTCTCGCCGAACGCTCTGCCGAGTCCGAGGAGAATGGCCGCGAAGATGCCGGGCGTGGCGGCCGGAAGCATGATCTGATAGGCTGCCTGCCACTTCGTTGCCCCCAGAGCAAATGCCGCCTCCTGGAGCGATCCGGGGACCGAGCGAAGGGCATCTTCCGAAAGCGTGTAGATGATCGGGATCACCGCCAGTGCCAGACCGAAGCCGCCGACCACCGAGTTCAGTCGGAACTCGTAGCCGAAGAGTTGCTGCGCAAAAGTGGCGATGGTAATCAGGCAGAAGAAGCCGACAACGACCGACGGAAATCCGGCCAGGAGTTCGATGATCGGTTTGATCGTCTCGCGCAGCTTTAGCGGCGCAAAGAAGGCGGTGTAGAGAGCGGCCAGAAGCGAAAGAGGGATGGCGATCAGCAGGGCGACGAACGTCGATTTGATCGTTCCGAGGACAATCGGCCAGATGCCGTAGCGGGGATAGGAGGAGTTCGGCTCCCACTTGTCGTGGGCCAGTGCGCTGATGGTCACTTCGGATGCGTGCGTCAGGATCGGATAGTCCTCACCGACGATCTCCCGTGCCCGCGTCAGTTCCTCCGGCGTCAGTTCTTCCGACGCTTCCGTCTCATCCCCCCCGAACGTGTGGGCGATGATCGGCGAGGCTTCTCTGGTGACGAAGGCAAAGATCAGAAAGATAAAAATGATCGAGAGAGAGGAGACGGCGTAGATTCCGATCTCGATAGCCCGTTCTCCCAGCCTTCGCTCTTTGGTTGTTAAAGAGAGAGAAGAGGTGCCGGTTTCGATCTTCTCCGGCTCTCTCTTCTCCTGTAATTGCTCAGACTCAGACATGGTTGATGGTGCTGTGGGAACGTATGGTTCTTGTCATCGCTTCGGTTCTTCTCGAAGGTCGTATGCAGGATCCCGGGGAAATTCCCGAGGTTGATCCACCGGATGAGGCAAGTTACGGCGGCCCGGTCTTTCATCCTGTCCAACTTTGTTCGGATTTCCCCCGAACCCCGTTATAATTGCATAATATATGTTCATCCGTTACAACTGCCGAATCAAACAACCCTTCAGACGAATCCGTTCCTGTTGTCCGATCAACGTGGTGGAAGAGAACAGGAATCGGGGGGAAGGGACGGATTCCGTCCGCCCCTTCCTCTCGTCGATTTTCCGGCAGTTGAGCGTTCAGAACTTGTACTGGAACCGGACTGTCGTCTTGTTATCCTTCAGGTCGTCGCTTGCCGTTGCTCCCGAGCCGTCGGTATAGCTTGCCTCGTCGGCGGCGAAGCGGGGGATCTCGTACCAGGCGGTGATCCGGACCGGACCGAACGTGCCGATCGCTCCGAAGCCGATGACCGAGGCCGACCGGTCGGCGGTCGAGAGGACTTCGGTGCCGCTGAGGTCGGTGTTCCGGTCGAAGACGTCATACTTGGCGGCGACGGTGAATTTTTTTCCGATATCCTGCGCAAGCTGAACGTAATATCCCGTCTGGTTCCGGATCGCCAGTGTGTTCTGCTCTCTGGTCACGATCAGCACCGTGTCTTCGTTCTGTACCTCCTCAACAATTTCACGGGTTGCCGAAACCGGACGGATGCCGCTCAGAAACTCGCCGGCCAGATGGGTGCCGCCGAAGGAAAAGATGGCTGCGTCGACCTGGACTTCCAGGCCGGCATGGCGACGGTTCCCCCAACCCTGCGTCGACCCCGTTCCGTTTCCGAAGGCGACGATCCGTTCCCCGTTCTCGAACCGCAGCACGCTGTCCTCCGGCTGCGGAATGCCGCCATAATAGAACAGTCCGCCGACCGTAGCCGAGACTTTTGCATCTTCGGCAAGGGGAAGAGGCAGAAGAACGCGTGCCGTAATATCCTTCAGCGGATCGGTCTCCCGCTCGGTTCCGTTGAACAGACCAAGCTGGAAGGTCGGTGTGAAGTTCTCCGCAATGTTCGGGGCCGACTGGAACATGAAGCCGAGATCCCGCTCTCCCGGATAGAAGGCCCGCACAACCTGCGAACGTTCCGGCGACAGACGCTTGCTTGAGGAGAGTTCCACCTCGTAGTTCGGTCGGTTGAAGAGTCCGACGGTTACGTCAAGCCGGTTCTCCTTCAGAAGATCGACCTGCAGGTAGGCGTCCTTGACCGCCACCCCCCGTTCGGTGAAATCGGCCTGGACCACTCCCTTGAACGGACCGTCCTGATGTGTGGCCTTCAGACGTCCGCGCCGTATCTGGAAGAAGTTCTTTTCGGCATCCCAGTAGAAGGCCCTCTCATCCGGATTGCCTGACTGGTCGAAGTGAAGCCATTCGGCCTGCACATACCCGGAAATCGTGGTCTGACCGACCAGCGGAAGGGTCTGGACAAAGAGAAGGCCGGCAAGAATACCGGCCGGAAGGAAACGGAATCTGATCTGCATTTCGCGCTCTGTTTTGTGGCACGGATTGATGTTACCACAAAGTTACGCGGGGTTCATGTTCCGGTAATGTTATGGGGAAGTTAAGTTTTCATAACATGCGTTGCACAGGGATGAAAAAAGCCGGTTCCTATCGAACCGGCTCTGTGTCGGGATGTTAACTCCACGTTACCAGTCCCGCATCCGGCGGATTGATCGTCTCCGGAAGGGCCGGAATCACCCGGACGGTCACCCCGGTCTGTCCGACGTGATCGAGGCGAATTCTTCCCTGGTACGTTCCGGTTTCGTTCTCGAAGTTCAGCAGGGAAAGGGGATGGATCGATCCGTCGGAAATCCCTCCGTCGTCGTCGACCGGACCGGTCAGTCCCTGAACCCTGACGTTCTCCGGGGCAATCCGTCCCAGTCTGATCTCGGCGGTCACCTCGATCTCTTCGCCGACGCGGTACTCGCTTCCATCGGGGGAGAACCGGACGTCGTTAATGGTGATGTCTTCCCAGACGTGCCGCAGATGGTAGATCCATGCCGATATGTTCCGCGCTCCTTCGGCATTGTTGGCCAGGAGTGTCCGGTAGCGGTCGGAGGCCGGGATGTAGAGGCGTTCGGTATATTCGCGAACCATCCGGTCGCTTGAGAAGAATCCGGCCATTGTCCCGATCGTCCGCTTCTGTACCTTGATCCAACTGCGCGGCAGTCCCTTCTGATCCCGGTCGTAGAAGGCCGGAATCGCTTCCTCTTCAAGCAATCTGTAAAGTTGTCTCGATTCGATCTCGTCCTGATACGTCTCGTCGACGAATTCCCGTTCGTCGCCGATGGCGAAGCCGTTTGTTCCGTCGAACGCTTCCGGGAACCAGCCGTCAAGGATCGAGACGTTGACGGTTCCGTTGACTGCGGCCTTCATGCCGCTGGTTCCGGAGGCTTCCATCGGTCGCCGGGGCGTGTTCAGCCAGATATCACATCCCCGGATCATTGCCCGGGCAACGCCGATGTCATAATCCTCGATAAAGATGATCCTGTTCTCCAGGCCGGTCTCACGGATAAAGGAGAAGATGTCTCTGATGAACTTCTTCCCCTCCTCATCTTTCGGGTGAGCCTTGCCGGCGATCAGCAGTTGCAGGGGACGATCCGGGTCGCTGAACAGACGGTAGGCACGTTCGGGATCGCGGAACAGAAGCGTTGCCCGCTTGTACGTGGCGAAACGTCTGGCGAACCCTATCGTCAGGGCATGGGGGTCGAGGATCGAGGTCATGTCACGACCGGTCTCGCTTGTCGCATAGATTGCCGAGCGCCGTTCGGTGAGCCGGTTGCGGAGATAGTCGATCATCTCGGCCCGCAACTCCTGTTTCGCATTCCACAGCTTCTCGTCCGGAATCTTTTCCACGTGCTCCCACATCTCCTTCTCCGGAATGCGGAAATGCCAGTCTGCTGCGATGTATTCGGTGAAGAGAGACCGCATCCGGTCGGCGATGAACGACAGCGTGTGGACTCCGTTGGTGATGCCGATAATCGGTGTCTCGCCGAAGGAGAAATCGGGCCAGACATTGTGCCACATCCGGCGGGAGACCTCGCCGTGGAGCCGGCTGACGCCGTTGCGACCCGTGGTGAGGCGGATAGCCAGAACGGTCATGGAAAATCCTTCGGAGTCGTCATCCGGGTCTACCCGTCCAAGTCCCATAAAGTCTTCTGTGGAAAGTCCCAGGTCCCGCCGGTAATTCCCCAGAAACTGCTCGATCATCTCCTCTGGGAAGACATCATGTCCGGCAGGGACAGGGGTGTGGGTGGTGAAGACGGCACCGGCCGCCGTCAGCCGGGCGGCTTCGCCGAAGGAGAGTCCCCACCGTTCCATCGCAATACGGGAGCGTTCCAGCAGAAGGAAGGCGCTGTGTCCCTCGTTGCAGTGGATCACCGTCGGCTCGATGCCGAGCGTGGCCAGCATCCTCATGCCGCCGATACCCAGAACGATCTCCTGCATGATCCGCATCTCCTTGTCGCCGCCGTAGAGATAGCCGGTGATGTCCCGGTATTCGGCAACGGTGTTCTCCGGATTGTTGGTGTCCAGCAGATAGAGCGTCACCCGTCCGACCTCCATGCGCCAGACGCCGATCGTCAGATCTCCGGCCGGCATCTGCAGACGAACCGTGACCGGTGTCCCGTCATCGTTCCGGACGCGGCTGATCGGGAGGGTGGAGGGATCGTTGTATTCGTAGCTCTCCAGTTGTGTCCCGTCAAGTGCCAGACGCTGGTGGAAGTAGCCCATCTGGTAGAGAAGGCCGACGCCGACAAAGGGAAGACCGAGGTCGCTGGCCGATTTCGTGTGGTCTCCCGAGAGAACGCCGAGTCCGCCGGAATAAAGGGGGACCGATTCGTGCAGACCGAATTCTGCGGAGAAGTAGGCGATCTGATCGTTCCGCTCGGCATACTTCGAACCGTACCATCCCTTGCCGCCCAGATAGTTCTTCAGCGAATTGAGTCCCTGTTCATACCGCCGGACGAATTCCGGGTCTTCGGCCAGTGAGGCAAGACGTTCGGCCGGAAGTTCGGCTAGCATCTTCAGCGGGGCGTGGTTGGTCCGTTCCCATGCTTCGGGGTGAATCGAGCGGAAAAATTCCCTGATTTCCGGTGTCCAGGTCCAGTAAAGATTGCCGGTCAACTCTTCAAGACGGCGAAGATTTTCCGGATAATTGTTCGCGACCGATAGTCTTCGAATTGCGCGCATTGTCCTTCTCGACTGTAAAAATGACCGATTTCAAGGGGAAAACGGCCTGCTTTCCCTGCAGGAAGGGGGCGAAGCTAAGCAAATTTTTCTTGATGCTTTCTTTACGCCTTCCCTTATGAATCCTTTATCGAATCGGGGCCAGTTTTGCACCTGTCAGATGAACGCACGGCAACAGACATTCAAATCAGGTGCTATCATGAAGGCTCACACATCAACATCGAACAATAGAACGACCACCCCTCGTACGAAGCAACAGGCATACAATCTGGAAGTCCTTCCGCATCTCGAAGCGTTGAACAGCTATGCACTGCGACTGACCGGTGATCGGGATGAGGCGAATGATCTGACCCAGGAGACCTGCCTGAAAGCCTACCGGTTCTTCGATCGGTTTGAAGAGGGGACCAACTGCAAGGCGTGGTTGTTCCGGATTATGAAAAACAGCTTTATCAACCGCTACCGCCAGGCACAGAAGCGGCCCGAGTCGGTCGATTTCGACGGAATCGAGGAATTCTACCATTCAATCCGTCCCTCCTGGCAGGATGGAAACGATATGCAGCGTGAAGTCTTCGGCCAGCTCCTCTCCGACGAGGTCACCCTGGCTTTTGACAAACTCCCCCCCGATTTCAAGACAGTGGTGATCCTGAGCGATCTGGAAGACTTTACCTATGAGGAAATCGCCGAATTCGTCGACTGTCCGGTCGGCACGGTCCGCTCGCGGCTTCACCGCGGACGGAGACTGCTCCGGGATTATCTGACCGAGTATGCGCGGCATCAAGGAGTTGCGGTCGCAGCCTGAACCATAGATTTCAACCGTCGAGTCGGTTGATGGAAAGAAAAGGGAGAGCATGGCCATGCTCTCCCTTTTTTTTGTCCGGAATGTCGGGTGGAAGGTAATGCATGCCCTGCTTTTTCCGTCGTCCGTATATTCCGTGACGATCCGGGTGAGGGGAGCGACATTCGTGCCTGTAACAAACAGGTCTTTCCTTCCCTCTTCCTTCCGGGTAATCATTGCAAACCATCGCTGACTATGAAGTACCGACATCTTTCGCTCGCTCTTTGCTCTCTTCTCCTTTCTTTGATCGTCTCCGCCTTCGCTCCGGACGGCATTGCACAGACCGGGGAAGAAGATGCCTCCCTGACGCTTCGGGACAACCCGACAGGCAGGGCCGAATTCGAGCGGATGCGGCGGGCCGATCCGGCGATCGGACGGATACCGGAAGGGATCCGGGGGAAGGAACTTGCCTTTGCCGCCGGAATCCCGACGAGGGAGCAGGTGATGTCCGACGGGTTGAAAGGAGGATGGGGACTCCTGTCGGCCTCGATCGACTGGCGTGAACGGGGACCGAGCAATCAGGGAGGACGGACGCGGGCACTTGGTGTCGACGTGACGAACGAGGGGGTGATTCTTGCCGGAGGAGTCTCAGGGGGTATGTGGCGGAGTGAGGATACCGGCGGGACGTGGACGAGGGTAACCGATATCGGCGAGATGCAGAGCGTCACCTGTCTGGTCCAGGACCCGCGTCCCGGTTCGCAACACATCTGGTATTACGGAACCGGAGAACAGCGGGCGAACAGCGCCGATCTGCCCGGAGACGGGATCTTCAAGTCGACCGATGGCGGACGTTCGTGGAAGAGACTGGCCTCTACCGTCCGGAACACGCCGCAGAGCAGGGACCAGATGCTCGATTACGTCCACGCGATTGCGGTCGATCCCTCCAATCTGAACCGGGATGAACTCTATGCCGCCTGCTACGGCGGTATCGTCCGCTCTACGGACGGAGGGGAGTCGTGGGAACCGGTGCTGGGAAGTCTCGGGAACTCCGCCTCGTATACCGATGTCGCCGTCACAAGTGAGGGCGTCGTCTACGCCACGATCAGCAGCAACGGCAGACAGGTGAAAGGGATCTGGCGTTCGGAGGACGGGACGGACTGGACCGACATCACGCCGCCCGGATTCCCGACCACCTACGGCAAGCTCTCGATCGGCATCGCCCCCTCCAATGAAAACCGGGCCTACTTCTTCGGTCACACATCAGGAGCGGGAAAAAACGATCATAGTCTCTGGACATACGAGAGGAAGGGGACGGGAGAAGGTATCTGGGAAGACAGGTCGGAAGGACTCCCCTCATCGGTGGAGACCTACAGTTCGTACTGCGTGGTGGTCAGGGTGAAGCCCGACAACGAGGATGTGGTATTTCTCGGCCACGTCGGCATTCACCGCTCGACCAACGGATTCCGGACCACCTCGGCGACGGCTTCGCTGATGGGGACCGGACAACATGCCGACCAGCACGAGTTTGTTTTCTTCCCTTCCGACCCCGACAGAATGCTGAGCGGACATGACGGGGGAGTCAGCATCACCGCAAACAATGCCGCGAGCCCGGTGCGCTGGGAGTCGCTGAACAACGGCTACGCCACCACGCAGTTCTACTCGGTGGCAATCGACCCGACGACATCCGGAAGCCTGACGATTATCGGCGGGACACAGGACAATGGCTCGTGGTTCCTGAACGACGATGAGGAGCGGACCGACTGGGTAAAGATTTTCGGTGCCGACGGAGGATACAGCGCCATTTCAGACGGGGGAGAGGGTTACTACACCTCCTATCAGAACGGACAGATTTACCGGAGTCGGCTGCGCGATGACGGCTCGCGCATTGCGTGGTCGCGGATCGATCCGGAGGGGGGAGAGGATTATTTCTTTATCCATCCCTTCACTCTCGATCCGTCAGCTACGCACATCATGTATTTGCCGGAGGGACGGAATATATGGCGAAACGATAATCTTCTGGAGATTCCTCTGGAGAACCGATCGTTGAAGACCGATGTAAACTGGACACTACTGAGCAAGACCCAGGTCCCTCCCGGCTTCGGGAGCGTTTCGGCCGTCGGCGTTTCGCGGGATAATCCGTCGCACCGACTCTACTACGGCACCAATGTGGGGCGGCTATACAAGCTCGAAGGGGCCGACACCGGCGATCCGAAACCGACAGCCGTCACCGACGAGAGGATGGAGGGGGGATACATCAACTCGATTGCGGTCAACCCGGAGAACGGCGATCAGGTTCTTCTTGCCGTCTCCAACTACGGTCGGCAGAGTCTGTACTACACCGCTGACGGTGGAGAGACCTGGGATGTGGTCGGAGGGAATCTTGAGGAATTCCCTGACGGCAAGGGGAACGGGCCCTCGGTCTCCTGGGCCGCTATTCTGCCGATCAACGGACAAATCTTCTATCTGGCCGGAACTTCCACCGGTCTGTATTCCACAACATTGCTCAACGGTGAGGAGACCTTCTGGGTCCAGGAGGGGGCCTCGACAATCGGCAATGTCGTTGTCGACATGATTGCCGTCCGTCCCTCGGACGGATTTGTCGCCGTCGGCACGCACGGTCGGGGAGTTTTCAGCGCAAACGTGGCGCAGGCTTTCGTCAAGGGGACATTGAAGCTTTCCGGCGGGACGCTCAACTTCGGTGAAGTGGAGATCGGCACAACGGCTCTGGATTCGATCATCGTGACCAATCTGCAATCGTCCGAGCGGGAGATTCGCCTGATTGTCGCCGATCCCGAGTCTCCATTCTCGGTGATCTCCGGCGGCGGATCCTTTTCGCTCGCCCCGGGTGAAGTCCGGAGCATCGTCTTCGGGTTTACGCCCGATTCGGCCACTCTCGTTTCGGCTTCGGTTCCGCTCGTCCACGACGCCACATCTCCCGCCTCTCCGTCGACGATCTGGCTCTCCGGCAAGGGGGTCCGCTCCAGCACGAATTCCGTCGATGATTCGGAACGCCTCGCCGGACTGATCTCCGCCTTCGAATCGGTACCGAACCGCTTCTCCCGCCGGACCACGATCCGGCTCCGCCTCTCGATGCCCGGACAGATCGCCCTCGGTCTCTACGATGTGGAGGGAAGGCTCATCGAGCGGCTGACGGAAGGGAAACTGGAGGCAGGAGAACACCGGTGGGAGTGGGAGCCGACCGATCAGCCGAACGGAGTCTACTATCTCCGTTTGCAGACGCCGTTCGGGATGAAGACGTTGCCGGTTGTTCTGGAGCGATAACTGATATGCGGGACATTGCTTCCCGTTTCGGATTGGTCTGGAGTGTCGCTACGCTCCTCCGGACGGATCCTCATGCAATTCCTCACGCACCAGCATCAGGATCGCCGGCTGGGGGACGATCACAAAACGCTCGTCGTTGTAGTCGACCTCGACGGCTTCCTTGCGGAGGAAGAGGGCGTGGTCTCCTTCCTTTGCCTGCAACGGGATATAGCGGGCCGGTTCGCGCGGCGGACCCCACGGTTCGTCGTCGGTATACTCAGGATTCGGCACCGGATAGCCGGGGCCGATCTTCACAATCGTTCCGGTCCCCACCTTCTCCTTCTCACCGACGCCGGGTGGAAGATAGAGTCCGTGCTTGCTTCGGTCGTTGTCGCCGTCGGGACGGATCAGTACCCGGTCGCCGACGATCAGAATCGTTTGTGTCTTCTTTATCATATCGCTCCTGTGTCGTTATCGGGAAGTGGAAACAGAGGGGAAGCGTCGGATCGGGAGCCGCCTATCACACCTCCCGTTTCCGTGCTATCCAAGTTTGCGTCATGTTCGGTCCGGTCTCCCGGGACTTACTCCCCGGAACGGATCGCAGCGTGCGGGCGGTCATCGCCA